>JADFOB010000199.1 GCA_022563055.1 Planctomycetota bacterium | reverse complement strand
GGATTATGAGCGGGCACGGGGAGCGTTTGAGGATGCGGCTACGTCGAAGCAAGACTCGCTGGTGGATGACGCCATCTACAGCATCGGAACGACGTACCACGCCGAGGCTCTGGCGAACTCAGAGAATCCCGAGCAGGCTATCGGCCAACTGGAAAACGCCATGAGGCGCTACCAGACGGTTCTTGCGAATCAACCCGGCCACGAAGCAGCCCGGAACGCCAACTACAAGGCAGCTTCCATGTGGCGAACGCTCAAGGAGCGGTTGGAGCAACAGCAACAGGAACAGCAGCAGCAGAATCAAGACGGCGAGTCGGACGAGGATGAGCAGGAGCCACAGGAGGGTGAAAAACCCGACGATGAGCAACAAGACCAACAGAATCAGCAGCCAAGTGAGAGTGAAGAGTCACAGGACGAGCAACAGCAAAATCAGGCGCAGGATTCGGACGAGCAACAGGATCAACAGCAGCAGTCTCAAGCGGAACAAGAGGAGCAGCAATCCAAAGAGCAGGCTGAGCGAAAGCTGCGCGAACTGATGCAAGCGTTGCGGGACCGGGAGAAACGCCGCCCCGAACGGGTCCAACCGGTTCAGGTTGCCCCCGCAAGCAAGGATTGGTAGATGACTCGCACCGTGGCGATTTCCTGTGAGCGCGCACCCATCCACACATGTTCGGCGGTTGGTGCATCGCGCGGGCTAAAGCCCGCGGCTCGGAGGACGCGCTGGCCATTCATGCGCGCATGTTTCGTGACACTCGCTCTTGCGGCTACGGTTGCGGCGCAAGAGGCGGGCGTCGAACTCCAAATTGACACGCGCGTCATGGAGATCGGTGAGGCTGTCGCCTTCACGCTCGTCTGTACCAACACGGGTCTGCCGGAAACACCCACGACCGTCCTTCCCGAAGGTCTGGACGTCCAACTCACCAACCCGACGCCGTCGAGAAGCAGTCGCACGACCATTATCAATGGGCGCCGGTCGCAACGAACGCAGTACATCTTCCATCTGCGAGCGACGGCCCTCGAAGCGGGAATCTATACGCTTGGCCCCTTCTCCATCGTGGCGGATGGCAAGACCTACAAGACCGAGCCGGTCAAGATCATCGTTCGCAAAGCGCCCGATGCGACAAGGTCCAAAGGCGACCAATTCATCTTCGCCGAGTTGGAGGTCACGCCTCGCTCGCTCTACGTCACGGAGTCCTACACGGCTACGCTTACCATTGGGATTCGCAAGGTCGTGATCCGTGGACGGACGATACCGTTGAACCTGCTGCGCAGCGTGTTGGACCATCAGCGCTCGGAGTTTTCCATCTTCTCCGGTGCGCGCGCGACGACGAGCGAGATGTGGCTTGCGGACGAGTCCCACCAGCGCCACCTCTATGAGATCTTTCGCATCGCCAAGACGATCCGCGCGGAGGAAGTCGGCGAGGTACGCGTGGGGCCTATCTTCCTCCGCGCGAACTACCCCACCGAGGTGCGGCGCGGGTTCTTCTCCAGTTACAACGTGACCCGGGCGCGAAAGGAAACCACCCGCCAAGAGGCGATCACGCTGGAGATCAAGGGTCCGCCCGAGCAAGGCAGGCCGGTTGATTTCACCGGCGCCGTGGGCAAGTTCACCTTCACTCTCAGCGCAACGCCCACCCAAGTTCAACAGGGTAAGCCCATCACGCTGACCATCTCCATCGGCGGCAAACCGCTCGAAGGCATCGCCGGACCCGATCTGATGAAACACCCGGAACTCAAAAGCCGCTTCGATTATGCCAAGGATGAACTCGTCGGGGACATCGAGCGTGGGCGCAAGGTCTTCCGCCGCGCGATCTTCCCCAAGCAACCGGGTGAGCAAACGATCCCGCGCATCTCCTGGTCCTACTTCGATCCCAAGAACGAGAAGTACGTCACGCGCATGAGCCAACCAATTCCCATCACGGTGGATCCCCCCGCCCCCGGTTCGCAAGCCATCACACTCGCGGAGCAGTCTATCGAGGGGTACAACGCTACCAACCTGACGATCCTTGCGGGCGGCATCTCACCGAACTACGTCGACGTCGAGCTGGCGCTGGTGGGCCAGACGTTTGTCCTGACCAAGCCGTGGATCGCCGCTCTGATCCTTCCTCCGGCGGCCTGGCTGATCCTCACGCTGATGGTGCAACATCGAGTACGGTTGCGAGGTGACATGGGCCTGGCACGACGCCGACGGGCACGGCGCGGCGCCGTGACCCTGCTCCATCGAGCGTCTCGCGCCCGGACGGATACCGAGCGTTGGGCAGCGCTCGCCTCCGCGTTGAAGAGTTATCTGTCGGACCGGTTCAACCTCCCGCCGGGGGAACTGACACCGGATGAAGCGGGAAAGCTGCTGGCACAACACGGTGCGGAGACTGCAACGATCGAGGAAATCGCCCGGTTCTTCGAAGCGTGTAGTGCCGTTCGTTACGCTCCCGGTGCCTTGGGCACGCTGTCGACGGACGAGGCCGCCGGACATATCCGTCGATGGATCAGACGCATCGAGAAAACGACACGATGACCAAACACACGAGGTTGTACGGGACTTGGCCATGCGCGGGACTGTGTGTCCTCTTGTCAACGGCAATCCCTGTCCGCGCGGAGGCACCCGCCATTCTCGCCGATCCGCGCAGCGAGTTCACAGAGGCGATCGCCGACTTTGACCAGGCTCAACAGGTTCAAGCGACCAAGCGTGACCGGGCTCGAAAGCTGTTCGCATCGTCCGCCCGCCATTTCGAGAACGTCGCAGCTACCGGCGTCATCAACGGTCGACTCGAATACAACCTCGGGAATTGCTACTTGCAGCTTGGCGAACTTGGCCGGGCGATTCTACACTATCGCCGGGCACAGCGACTGATCCCGGGCGACCCGCTGCTGGTCGACAATCTCAAAGAGGCGCGATCACGCCGCCTTACATCGATCCAACCCCGGCGTAGCAGTACGCTGATTCGCGGCTTGTTCTTCCCACATTTTACGACGTCGATCGCGGCTCGGACCCGGACAGCCCTTGTCTGTTTCATCGCGACGTGGGTGGTGCTCATGCTTCGCAACTTCGTCCGACGCCGAGGCGTCACGATCGTTGCGGTTGTGTGCGCAGGGACGGCGCTGAGTCTGGGCATCTCCGTCGCCGTGGCCCAATGGTCCGATCGCAATGCGCCGGCCGGCGTCATCACCAGCATGGACGTCATTGCCTATAAAGGTCCGGGGAGTGGATACCAACGGCGGTTCGAGCAGCCGCTCCAACCAGGCGCCGAGTTCACCTTGAGGGGTCGTCGCGGCGGATGGTGGAGCATCGAGCTACCCGACGGCAAATCGGGGTGGATCGAGGCCGCCGGCGCCGACCTCGTGCGCCGCGACACCTTCTGACCCCAGACCTGGGCACGGTTCCCGACGCCATGCACCACTGCGTCCGTGACGGTATCGGCGGAGCCGTCGTCCCGTAGGGACGCTTTTGATAGTAGCCCAGCGATTCATCGCTGGGATTCCCGTTCCACAAGGAACCAGAGTCCCGTAGGGACGAGTGAACGCAGCCGCTTTTTCTTCCGTCCCTACGGGACTTGGGTTCCCGAGTACTACAACGCTAAGAAGATGCGCCTGAAACCCACGTTTTCGGGCTCGCTACAGCGAATTCTCGGAATTCGGCCCTTGGACGTATTTGCCGAATAACGCGGCGGAACGAGATTCACTATTGCTCTGGAAACAAGGGGCGATGCCCGCA
>JADFOB010000198.1 GCA_022563055.1 Planctomycetota bacterium | reverse complement strand
CACGAAGCCGGGAGGCCTGCTGACGGTCGAGAGCCCGCCGGCGCCGGTCGGGTCCAAGGAACTCAGGAACGCTGAGTTGAACACGCCGCAGCCGGCGGCGTAGATCACGGCCGAGGAGAGTGCAACGGCCAATCCCCGCCGACAAGCCATCGCATGTCGAAACTTGTAAGAATATCGCCCAGCGTATTTCACTGTTAAGTGCTCTTGGGTTCCTTGATCCGTTGAGACCGTCCTTAGCCGATCTACACGTCATGCCCCAGTGGCCGGCGTCGACCACCCCATCAGAGTATCCCCGCAACGGGAGTCCGGTCAACCCTCGAACCAAGGCACCTTGTGGGCAATCTCCGGTCTGCCTCGACGCGGTTACAGCGTGAAGGGCCTTGTTCCGACTTTTTCGCCCGAGGGACAGCCGGTCTATCGCCAACCGGTGCGTTTTCGACGCTCTGACAACGGGCGTATCCGAGCCGGGAGCGCAAGCGACCGGTGTATCCGCGCAGCACCCCGCGCTTGCGCTTGGGGCTCGGATTGACGTTTACCTGGACGGAACTCGCCCTACCGGGCTGTCACGCCGAGCCGTAGAACCGCTCGACTTGCAGATCGGTACCGCGGCGGACAAGATCGGCGATGCGATCGACCTCGTCGGCGGTAAGCGGCGTCACGAAGCGCTCGGCCGGTTGGCGCGCAACCGTATAGACGTGGACGCAGGCGATCTTCCCGCCGGCTCCCGTGATCTCACGGAGGCGCTCGACATACTCGCCGAGTTCTCGATCATCGGGTCCGCGACCGTTGATACGCATGAACAACGACTGCACGACGATGGGTCGGACACGGGCAGCGGCGGTGATGTTCGCCAGGATGTGTTGGAGCGGGAACTTTGTCCGGCAGACCATCTGATAGTACGCATCGGTCCCGGCGTCGAGCTTCGCCCAGATTTGGCCGTTGTTGGCGTCCATGACCGCCAACGCAGCCGCGACGCCGGGCTTGGTCAGGTAGGTCGCGTTTGTGATCAACACGATCTTCGTGGTGTCGGGACAAGTCTTGCGTCTGAGTTCAACGACGAGATCCACGCACTCCCCAAAGAGGCTGCACGAGGTCGGCTCACCATCTCCCGAGAAGGCGATGTCCTTGATCGCATGTAGAGGGTCCGGCACGTCGGCAAAGGCTGGATCCAAAAAGAGTGACCCATCCATGCCCGCGGCGATCAGGTTCGAAAGCTCCTCACGCAGGCGTGTCAGATCGATGTCGCCGGCGGGTGGTTCACCCGATCGATCGACCTGGCAGTAGATGCAGTCGAAGTTGCAGAGGGTGTCCGGATTCAGATTGACGCCGATGCTCAGTCCTTGGCTGCGGCGCGAGATAACGGGGTAGACATAGGCATTTCGGTGCCAGTCCCGAGGATGGCTCCGGTGCTGGCGAAGAGCCTTATGATCGGCATGGGTGCCGGACATTGGTATTCCTGGTATTCCGGGACTCTCTTGGTGTGGTCCGGGATTCTCTTGGTGTGCCACTGCTCTTGAGCAGTGGCACACATCACCGGGAGGGCGAGGCTCCCGCCGAGCCGCTGTCATCCCTCGCATCAAAGAAGACAGCTCACCAGGAGGTTCGCCCTCTGGAAAACGCCGCTCGCAACCCGTCGAATCTTCGTTGACGAAGCGCTACTCAGACTCGGCGGCGATGACCACATTATTATAGCGGAGGAGCGTGCCCTTGGCCTGTTCCAGCTCGATGACGGCCACGTTGCAATCGACGATGGCTTCGAGCGTTCCCCGGCGGGCATTGGCCAGCGCGCGGCGGGCACTAAGTTCGTTGATCAAGGTTCCATGATCTTTCCGCTCCGCCCGGGCCAAAAGCGATTCGACCTCGCGTGTACGGGCCTCGGTGGATTCGTAGCTGGGACGAATCTGATCATAGGCAGTGGTCAGTTTGCTGGCACTCTGATGGACTTCGAGGATCACGAGTTCGAACAGGGCTTTGAGCGCCACCTCAGCCTGCTGGTACTGCAGTTGAGATCGACGATGGGCGGCGCGCGGGGCGCGGTTGCCGATGGGTAGCTCGAACTCCACGCCCACGAAGTAGGAGATGAAATTGCTCCCCGTCATCTGGTCGAACGCGCGGTCCGCCGTTCCCGAAAGACCGTCGACCGTGTAACGGAAGGTCACGTCCAACCGAGGAAGTTCGAGGTTCCTGGTTTGACCCACCTGAATCTTGGCCACATCGACGGCGAGCTGGGCCTCTTTGATCTCGGGGCGATTTTCGAGCGCCGTTTGAACCTCGGCGAGGACGTCCACGCCGATGGGGCCCAGTTGTGGAAAATCCTCGGGGATGATCTCGACACCGCATCCCAGCGGTAGGTTGGGATCGTTCATCACCGCGAGCAGAAGATCCTCTGTGTCGAAGACCTGCGCGCGCAGCACGACGAACCGGGCTCGTTCCGCCTCCAAGTCAGCCTTGCTGGCGTTGAGCTGGACGGGGATCACGTCGAAATCCTTCCGCGCCCACAGGTAGCTGTAAATCGCCTCAAAATCGGCCAAGAGCCGCGCGAAGATCGCCAGGTTCCGCCGCGCTTTGACCAACTCCCAATACGACGCTTCGGCGTCACGAAGGAGTTGCTCGACGTCGCGATGAAAGACCCAGTTGCTGATTTCGCGGTTGGTGTTGGCGATGCGAATTTGCGAGCGGTTGAAGTCGATCCCGAACCCGCGCAGCAACGGCTGCCGCAGGCTCAGACTGAAGGTGCTCGTGTATTCCGGGTTGATCTGCTGAAAGGAAAGCGCGGTCTTGAGACGGTTGAGATCCCAGCTACCGCTGACCTGCATCCCCGTGGGGAACGCCTTGCGTAGGCCGTAACTGGACGTGAACTGATCGATATCCGTCGCGGAGAGCTGGGATCCGGAGGGGCGGTCGATGTTGGACTTTTGGATGTTGGTGAAGAAAACCGCGTCGAACGCCGCCTCCGCCTCGACGATGCGCGTCGTCTCGATCGCCGGATTGAAACGCATCCGCTCGAGGCTATAGCTGTTCTCGAGCACCCGCTGCAACACGTCCTCGAGCGTCAGGCGGACCTGTGTCGCACGGCGAATGGTGCCCGTCTCCGCAAGGACGCGCTCGATGTACCGGATCTGTGTCTTGTCTTGGCGGTCGCGGGCCTCTTGAAGATCATGGGTAAGCACGGACCGGTATTCTTCCGGATCGGGCATATGCCACAGGAGGCGGTCCGAAGGAAGCGGTCCAGGGGTGTCCTGGGGAACCGCGGGTTCGCCCTGCGTTCTGCCCTGCGTCTCCTGCGCGACAGCGCCGGTGGGCTGCAGCGCCGCCACCAAGCTCAGGCAAAAAACGAGGACAACCGCGCGACTTGCGGCGGGCAGCGCACGTCGCCCGTGCTTGAATGCGTCCAAGGGACGCTCAGAGGCAAACTCGGCGACGCTGTTCACTCGCGTACGTTCATCCAGCGCAGTTCGACGAGGCGATCGACCACCCATCATTGTGCACGCAGACCTCACTCGCGGTAGGGAAGGTTGGACACTCCCGTGGTTGATACCGACAAAGCGGTACCGCAACGGTGTCGTACCGACGGGCAAGTGCCGCGCCACACTTCAACCCACGGTCGCACGGAGCCATCGTATCCGCCGACGTCGCTGCCCGTCAATCGGAATGTGGCCGCCACGACGCACCCGGCGACAAGTTCAGACGTTAACGAACGCGGGTAAACC
>JADFOB010000005.1 GCA_022563055.1 Planctomycetota bacterium | reverse complement strand
CCCTCGCTCAGCAAAGTCGTGATCCCGTCCGCCACGAAAACCTCATCTGCTTGGGCCGTCTCGTCGGCACTTGGACCTTCACATCGGTCCGCCGCCGCCGTGAAACGGGCGGTGAACGGATCGCCGCCCGAAACGGTGGCCGTCACAACGACGTCTCCCTCGGGTGTCAGACGCGCGGTACCGGAAGACAAGGCCACAGCCAGTTCCCCCGCCGGGCGGACGAGCTGCAGGGTTACACTGCTTCGGGAGGTGAGAACGCCTTCCTCGCATGTGGGGGCGGCGTCTGGGTCGTCGTCGTCGGTCGTGCAGGTCGCCTCGGTTACGAGTACGGTGATGCGGACGGTCTTTCCGGCATCGGGACCCGGATCGCCGATAATCCCAGTGATCTGAAAAATGTCTTCCGTACCGACGCGGAGCGTCCCGTCAGCATTCAGCAGTTTGGGGAGGACGAACGCCAGGAGTCGCCCTGCTTCCTGGGCTTCGGGCGATGCGTTGTCGCAGTCGGTGGCGGATGACGGGCGCGCAGGATCGATCACCTCGACACACCAGCGGAACGTGGCATCCTGCGACGTCGTGACCACGACGTCCGTAAAGCCGTCCGTACTGTCATCACGAATCAGGCGCGGCCGATCTGACGACACGAAGGCGACAAACGGGGGATCGCGCAACGGGTCCTGGGTATCGAACCTGGGAGCGGGAAGGTCAAAAACGGTGTCCTGATCACAGGCGGTCGATAAGACAATAAGCAGTGCCGTCAGCGTTCCGACGGTGGCGCAAAGCGACTTTGTGAGACTCATATCCACACCTTTCGTAATACTCTCTACGCCGCCCGTCCAGGAGCCTGTTGACGAACTCGACGACGCTTCCCGAACCTACGTTCTCCGGCACTCTACAGCCGCCACGGGGGGCGGCCGCTACATTTCTAGCGGGCTGCTACGCAGCTCGACACGGATGCGTCCCTGCGATGTTGAACCCGCCACCGGTCCGTCGTTATCAGCGGGTGTGTGAGATGAAACGCTTCCAAACCCCTATCTTCGATTTAGCCGTATCAGCGGATCGACGCTCGGGTTGACTCGGATACCACCCCGACTTCCGACAAAACGCGCTCGAGCCAATCGCTGTGCGACCACCACCGACCCCGGTCGTCGCGTCGCCAGCAAGGCTCGCACCGGGCTTGGCGCCTGGGTCCGCACGGCCCGGGGCGCACCACGCTGTGCCGGCGCCACCGCCGCCGATCGCGGCTGGTCGAACGTAAACTGCGGCGCTCCGCCCACGTCGGGTGGGAAGATGGCTGCACTACCACGCGTCGCACCGCGAACCGGTGTAAAGTCGCCCTGCGCCGCCTGCGCCACCCACTGCGTCTTCAAGCCAAACGCGTAGGCGGCCCCGATCGTCTGTTGCCAACCGGTCGAAGCCGCCAAGGCTTCGGGCACTCCCGCTACGGGCTCCAACGCCTGTCCACTGGTGATGTGATGCCCTTGGGGCAACAACACGCCGGTCTTATCCACCGGCTCGCCCGTGCCATCGAGCAACCTGCCTGCGGGCACGTCACCCGCGAAGTAATACGCTTCGCCCCGAACAACTGCGACTGTCACGGCGTTGGCATCAACGCTAAGAGCCAGCGACGCGCCCTTGGAAAGGGTGTATCCGCCGCCTTCACTCCCGCCGGCGACAACCACCCACACGTCGCTTGGCTGCCGCGTGCTGATGTGTGCCCGCCCTTTGAGCAATCGTAGTGAGGCTCCGACGTCGTTGTCCAGGACCGGTAAGTACTGAAGCTCCGAAGCTCGCTCTACGTGCACAACGACACCGATATCGGGCAGCGTCAAAACCGCGGTACCATCCTCGAGCGTGACAACACTGTCGCCGGGGGTCACCACGTTGTGTTGGTCCGCGAACTCATCGTCCGAAAACTCGTTGTGTTTTGTGGGGAAGGCGGCGCCGTCCGCACCGCGCGTAGCCCCATCTCCCGAGACAATCGTGACGTAGGCCGGACCCGCGCCAGCCTGGGCGGAGTCCGCGCAGACGAAGGCGAATAGCGAGAAGAGCAAAACCGTCCAGCGCCGGATCGTCCTATCCATAGGTCACCAAAGAGGAGAAACCGTCAATTGAATGTGAACGCGACTGACAGTCCATACACCGTCCGATCGTATTGGAAGATCGCCTGCCCGAGGCGATCGACGACGTTGCTGTCGTCGTGCGTGAAGGTGGCATGCGCCCGCAACGTCATGAGCACACGATCCATGGCTGGTCGAGACCGATTCTCCGGACGACCGGCACGCACAACGAACGTGCGGGACACCGCCAGCTCGTACCGCTGAATGAAATCACGCCGCTCGCGCCGATGGAAATCAACCAAGCTTCCGTTTTGATACCTCTGCCACTCGAAATCGACGGCGGCGTCGAGATCAATGCCCCACGGTAATGGGAACCCGACCCCAACCACCATCACAAACGCCTTCTGATCAAACTCCTCCCCCGTCGTCTGATCCCATTGGTATTGCAGATCAACGTACGGCGTCAGGTATCTCTTGGGATAATCGGGATCATCCTGCCCCAGCTCTTCGTCACCCGCAAATCCCCAGGGCTCAATCCCCGCTGCCTGGTACCTGGCGGTCATATCCACCACCTTGAAACTCTGCGAGACGCCCAGCGCCAGATACTCGCCGTCGCGGTTGAAGCGGCGGTCGAACAACGGCTCATGGTAGTCACGCACATCATAGGAGAAGTAGACATTCGTCTCCGCACGGCGATTCGCCCAATAGATACGCACGTTGGGCGTCAGCGCATGCGACTCCAGAAACGCGGCCCGTCCGAGGAGGCTGAGACTGTAGTCGTATTGCAGACGGAGATAGACGGGTCCGAAAGCCTCATCTCCACGAACGATCTCATACTGAAGCGCTACGCTGGCACCGTAGTCCTGCTGGTCAAACTCGTCGACATCGGCGTGCCAGAGCTGCGAGACGCGACCGACGGCACCAAACGACCAGCGATCCGTAATATCCCAAGTATACCCGAGAACGAGTCCCGTTGTAAAGCCGAAATCCTTCTCGCGGGAGACGCCACGCGGTAAATCCGCCCGTTCTCCCAGCAGCACGACGTTCGTGTCCCGATGGGCTCCGGCAAAGATCGACAACTGAATATCGTTCCGATTGGCCGATCCCAACGGGAGCTTCCGTCCATCGTCGATCTTCTTGCCGTGGTCCCGAACAAGACGCGGAATGTAATTGCTGGCCGAGCGGGTCTTTGTTGGATCGACGTTGCCGGCTTCATCGCGCGTCACGATGATGTCCAGCTCCCTAGCCTGGTGAAGACGGGACTCCGCCTCATCGTAGATGGCATTGCGCTGGGCCGGATTCGTCACGTCGAGCGCTTCAAAGGGAATGATGAGACCAAGATACAGGGCTGCATAGCTTCGCCACCGGCGCTCGGTGCTCTCGTTGTCGACGAGATCCAGCATGAGCAGCTTCGCTTGGCCCAGACGCGCCATGTCGGGCTTGGCGCCCGCTTTCCGCGGTGCGCCCTGGCGGAAACGCACGACGCCAAGGAAGAATTTGGTGCGAGCGATGTCCATCCCCGCAGGGGCGGCTGTGACCAGACCTTCAAGGGTCAGCGCTGCCCGTTCCAGAAGAGTCACCGCCTCGCTTGCCAAACGCTGGGCCGGCGCCGACGCATCTTCCGCAGTGACGGATCCATCGATGACCCGCATCCCCTCCTCCTCGAGGAGTCGCGAGACTTTCGTTTGTGCGACGGCTTCGAGGAGGCGTACCATCGCGTCCGGATCGTGGACCGTCTTGATGAGGCGTTCGAGGTCCGCCACCATTCGGCTATAAGCCTCACGTTCTCGCGTCGCATCGGCGTGGAACTTGGCCTTGCTCTGGGCGAGATCCTCCCTCAACTGCTCCACGGATCTCTGGACCCTAAGCTCGACGAGCCTCAACGTGCCCTCGATCTCCTTCCTTTGCTGGTCGAGGGACAGATAATCTTGTGGGCTTAGCGATTCTTCTTCGAGACGGGCGGAAAGCGTGTCGCGTTCCTGCTCCAGCGCGGCGTGGCGCTCGGGATTCTCACGAATATCGAGGAGTTTCTTGAGGGTGCTGCCCAGGTCCGCCGCATCATCCTTGCTCTGCCGCACCAGCAAGCCGATCTCACCGTGAGATAGAGCGCGGAACAGCAGCGCGGCGCGGTTGTCCGGCTCGTCGCCAAGAACTGCGGTGAAACGCTCGATCGCCTCTTCGAACAAGGTGCGTTCGTCTTCACTCAGCCCTTGAAGATACCGGTGGACACCTTCGTTCAACCCGATCGTGAGATCCGGCGCGGCCGTCTGCTGCCCGGAGGTTTCCGCGCCACCCACAACCAGTACGATGAGCGCAGCGACCAAACAGTAGCGAACCATTCTGTCGTTCATAGGTCCGGCCTTTGGGTGTCTATTCACGGCCAGCAAGGGCGGATCAGCGGCGTCCCGGATCGTTCAACCGCCCGCGCCATCGAACCGGTCGAGCCGCCCCAACGTCACACCAGTATCGTCAAAGACGGGCGGTTGGAGCCAGCCTCCTACTCCTGGGCACTGGCAATCGTCGCAGCTTCCACGAGGCTGGCGATCGTGGCCACGCCCGTTCGAATGAGCGACGACGAGACAAAATCCTGCAGTTGAAGCGTAGTAATCCCGCACGGTCCTGCGAAGAGGCAGCCTCCCGCCAGCAAACTTCCCACCACCCTACGACGCCAGTTCTTCTTCCTCATCTGTTTCGTCCTATGTACGCCGACCCTGCCAACCGCCCGGTCTAGAGCCCGACGGCGAGGTTCTCAAGAAGAAAGATGGCCACGTCCGACCCAACGGAAACCGCGGCACGCAGCGCGAGGTCCGGGTCCAGACTGCAACCCTGAGCCTGAAACAGGAGCGCGCCCGCGCCGGCACCCGCCAGACCCAAACGCTTGATCCACCGCTGAATTCGCGTTCGCATGATTCCACCGCCCCTAAACTGTTGTCCACGCACAGAGCACGAACCCGGCCACACGAGTCTCGGATTGGCACCCGAGCACAGAGCACCGGGCGCAGGTTTTGTCCGCGGGCTGGCGCCCGCAGCTCGGATTGGTGTCCGCGCACACCAAGCGATAAAGCGCCATTGAAAGCGCTGCCTATTACGCTGTCAAGGGATTTTTTTCCGCCGCCTACCGGCGCCCGGACGTGGAGACTGTTACTACGGTCCATCGACGGACCGTCTCAACGCGTCGCGTGCCCAGCGCCGGGCCTCTACCACGTCTTCACTAGCGGTGGTGAACCTGGACTTGGGCGCTGCCAGCGCGCGATAAAGCCAATAATCACAACGCCGATCCTTCAGGTTGGAATCCGTGACGAGGCTGTCCAGCGATCCCCACGATAGGTTCGAGGGTGGTCCTTGGCTACTTTTGATCTGCGCCAGGAAACTCTCGACTTCGTTGAACTGCAGTGACGGCAGATGGATTCCGCCCATCGCGTCATCCGGGGCGAGCGCGACACCCAGTGCCGTCTTGAACGGGCCGAATTGGTCCGCCCGCGTGGCTTTGGGAAGATTCTCCAGGATAAGCTCGATCAGGTTTTTTCCCAGACCGGTATCCGAGGTACCGGGTGAAGCATCGAGCAGGGTTGTTTCGCACAAGCGCAGCACGAGCGGTCCCTCGACGATCGCCTTGTTCGCGCCGGCACTCCAGGCGATCGCGTAGCAATTCGATTCACCGCAGAAATACTCGGCAAAGATGGTCGGTTTCAACGTGTTGAGAGCCTTGCTCTTCGATCCTCTGCGGCCCTTGCTTCGGTGTCCCGACCAAGCGACAACCTCCTCCAAGCCTCCGGGTTTGGCCTGATCGGGCATTTTCAGGCTCCAGATACGTCGCAACAAATCCATCACCTGGGACATCCCGTGTTGATCGCCAAGATCGTCGTTCACCGGACCGTCCAGCGTCAGGCTCGCCAGGTCCGCCTCCAGTTTCGCCCGCGCCTCATATTCGCTCAGCGCACGCTCCAGCGCGCGCACCTTCGCAATCTCGTTCTCGAGGGCAGCCACAACGTCGCTTAACTTGTCGTCGTCGATCCAAACGGCATCCATCTTGTCCGACGGCAATACACGCAACGTCAAAGTGCAGGGCAGCGGGAGCATTAGCTCCCGCACCTTCCCAAGGACTTGGGTCTCCGGTACGGCGTTGGGAACCTCCTTGACACCCCATCGCATACGCAGCGGGATGGTCAGCTCCACGGAATCGCCACTGCCGATGCCGCCGGTAAGCGTCGGCTTGCCCACGACCTTCGGATCCAAAAACACCTGGGGCAAGATGTGGCTCGGCGCATGAGTCGAGGCCAGGTAGCCTACCAGCGCCGTGCCGACACCACTGCGACCGGACTGCCGCTCGAGCGCCGCGACAAACGGAATACGCTCCATCGCCCGATCGAGATAGGCGTGCGGTTCGGCTGCCTGGTACTCCAAGTACTGGCCGATGAGCCTCCAATACGGGGGTTCGGTGGCGTCCGCGAGGATGGCGTCAACCTGGCGATCGATCTCTCCGCCTCGTAGCGGCGCGGAATCTACCGTGAACCGCAACAGGTCTTCGTCCGCAAAGGGTGTGTCCGCCTCAAAGTCGGCCCATGGAGCCGGCGTCGTGAGCGTCCACCGATCATCCTCGTCCGGCTCGCTGAGTTCGGTCACGTCCACACTCGCTCCTCGACCGAGCCAATGCTCCCGCGTGAGCAACTGGTCATTGATCTTCCCGAGCACCTCATGGGCGCGGGTCATCTCGGAGGCGCGATCGTCCCAAGCCCGCCCGCCGACCTCGTCAAAGACGAAACCAAGCGACTCGATGTTCCACGTGGCTGGGAACGTCCGGTCCACAAGCCCCGACGCCTTGGCGACCAGCTCGATTTGTTGTCCCAAGTCCGCCGACGCTCCGCTTGCTTGTTCGACAGTGCCGATCGCGCCCAACACATCCGCTAGTTCTCCCACTCGATCCTGTGTGGATTTGTCCTGACGCCGGCCAAGGGCATCGGCGATCGCTGATCGCACGACTTCTACGAACGGGTCATCCCCGTCCGGTTTCAAGAACGAAACGGTTCCATCACGCAACTGCAACGGCGACGGAAACGACAGCAGTTCCATCTCCCCCGCCCGCTCCGTTGGCCATACCCGCATAGTTGATTCGGCCGGCCGTGTCGCCGGTTTCCCAACCGTCCGTGCGAAGCTGCCACGACGGCGCGTCATCCAGCCGGTAACTCAGGCGGGCTGAGTCGAGCAGGGCAGTGTAGCGCGACCCGTCAACGGCGGCGGTGATGGCCCCGCTAAGATCGTTCCAGCGCCCCTGCGACTCCGATGACGGTTCTAGTAGCTCCCTCAGCTCGTCCACTCGATCCTGCATTTCCTGTTTGTCTTGTTCGGACAAGAGCCACGGTCCGGGTACGCCGGGATCGCCGTCGGGATCGGTCTCGGATCGTTCCAACGTGACGACCCATTCTCTGTCCGGCAATCCGGGCAGCCGATAGGTGATCGTTGGTGCCTCCGTGCCTTCGTCGCCGGGTTCCACGATGAGCCGGGCCAGGTGTCGGCGGAGCGGACGAAATTCTCCCAAGACCGCTCTGGTCTCGTTGACGCCCTCGATGGTCGAGGGAGCGCTCGGTTCCGGTTCCTCCTCGACAACGGGAGGTTTAATGGGTGCGGTGCTGCTCCCATTTCCCAGGCCTGTGTTGTCGTTCTCATCAGTGCCGGCCGGCATCTCGCCTTCCAAGCGGTTTTCGATACGGGTGGTCCCAGTGTCGGCGTCCACCACCCGCTCTTGCGTTGCGCGAGTGTTCCAAAACGCGTACCCGCCACCTCCAGCCGCAATGAGGACGACCGCCGCGACAGCGATCGGCATCAGCGCGGAACGCTTCTCGCGTCCTGTCGGTGGCGCGAGAATCCCGCCCAGCGCGTCGTCCCAAGACTTACCCGCACTGGAACCGGTGGGATCGTAGGAAAACTGGTCCGCGCTCCACGAGGCCGTCAATGTGACGGGATCATGCCGCTTCCTGGACAGCTCAAAGTGAACGTCATCGACCGGGCTGGTGATCCGCTTGGGCAGCGCCTTAAGTTTGATCTTTACCGCAGCTTCGCCCACGCGTTTCATCAGCTCGTCTTGTAGTCCGGCGCGAGATCCGCTTTGGGCTGCGGCGACGAGTTGATCCAGTGCTGCGACGGCCGGTCCCGTATCGGGTTGGGGCGAAACTTCACCGATTTTCGGGCACTCGACCGGGAAGGTGTGGAGTTGCGTCGGCGCGTCCGCCCCGCGCGGTTGGATCAGCAAACGCGCCTCAAAGGACAGCGAGTCGGGCACGGACGTTCGGTTCGCGGGGCCTACGGGAACGACCTCTGTCGCGAGCGATGCCTGGTAGCGAAGCAGCGGCTCCGACCCTTTCGGAATGTTCGCAGCGAGCGTCTCCTGCGCAGCCGCCGCCGCGGCGATGAGCGTCTGTTGGACGAACGCCTCGGCGTCGTCATATTTCCAGGTCAGGGAATCCGGTGCCCACGTCAGGTTCGTCTCGATCTTCGCGGTTGGGCTCTTTGCTCCGAGCAAACAGACGGTAGCCTTAACCTTTTCCTCCAATCCACCCAGTTTCACGGAAAGCTTGGTTTTCGGGAATGCGCCCTGCTGGAGCGGCTTGGCGAGTTCGATCAGCGCTGCCTTTTGGTGCTTGGCTAGCGTAGCGTTGAGATGACCCAAGAGCGTTTTCTTCAACCCGCTCTCGCCTTGGATACGCAGGGAATCCCCATCTCGCCGGAACGTAACCGGAGCTTCCGCGCGGTCCTCCGTCGATGCAGCCGGGCTATTCAATTCGATAGCGAGTGTGGCTGTGCATTCCGTGAACTCGTCGGGTCCGTCGAATTGCTCGTTTGAGACGGTTGCACGAAGAAGGTTGGGATCAAGGAACGCGTGGAGTTCCTCCGAAACGACGTTGCGAGCGAAGGTTTCGGCAAGGTCGAAGACGGCCTTGCTTCGATCCTCGACCAGGCGTTTGATCTGCTGGGCCCGCGCTGCGGCGAAGGACTCCCGCAGCGTTTTGACCTGCTTGCGAATCTTCTTGGGTATGCGATCCGCGTCGATCGGCGGCGCGTCGAGCATGCGAAGCGCTTCCTCGAACCGTTCATCGCGCCCCGTTGCGTTGGCCGCCTCGAGCCAGGCGGCGATTTGCCGCTGCTCCAACTCGGCCGCTTCCATCTGCGCTTCGATCTCGGACCGGTAGCGCGCTTCGTCTTCGAGGACGTCCTCGGGCCAATACTCCAAGGCAGGACGACCACTTAAAACATCCGCCGCCTTGCCCCATTCCTTGTTGTCGATCTGCTCTTTGAGTTCGCCGTGCCACTGGCGTGCCCGGTCGAAGTCGGCCTGACGCTGTTGAGCGACCTTGACGCACTCGGTCAGTTCCCGGCGCTGGGTCTCGACATCTTCGGGCCAAAACGTGATCTGCGGTTTGTCGGCGAGGGCTTGCTCGGCTTGCTCCCACTGCTCAGACTCCACCGCCTGGCGGGCGGTCGCGATCCACGCCTCGGCCGTATTCCTGTCGGCCTCGATGGCGACCTTGTGGATTTGTGCGGTGAGAGTTTCCGCAAGCTCCCGAGCCTGCGTCTCTACATCCTCGGGCCAATGGGTCAGCCGCGGCTTATCGCTCAACGCCTTCTGCGCGTCCTCCCAGCGCTCGGCGTCGGCAATCTCGCGGACGCCTGCGATCCACGCTTGGGCGGTGTTCCGGTCGGCTTCGATCGCGGCCAGGCGCTCCTGCTCGGCCAGGTGATCGCTCAGACGTTTTTCAACCTCCGCAACACGCGAGTCGAGCGCTTCGGGCCAATGCTTGAGGTCGGGGCGTTTGTCGAGGAACTCCTGAAGGATGTCCCAATCCTCGCCTTCGACAGCGGCCCCAAGATCGGCGAACCAAGCCTCGGCGACCTTTCGATCTTCCTCTCGCTCGCGCTCAAGGCGCTCGGCCTCTGCCCGCTGTTGGGCTTCGAGCTTTTCGAGTTCGGCGACGACGGTTTCCAGACGGGCGGCGAGTTCGTCGTGCACCTGGGCGGACTCGGCCTGCACGGGTGGAAGCGAGGACTGGTCGGCTGCGAGTTCTTTCGCGCGGGCAACGCTCTTTTCCAGGAGGGTTCGCGTCTGGGCAAGGTCGGATCCATCATCCTGCTGGGTACGGGTTTTGATCTCCTCGATCTCGCTTACGACGGCAAGGTTGTGTTCCAAGACGGCGATGGCCTTCTTGGTGCGTTGTGCCACAGGCGCCGGAACCGCCGGGAGGGCAAGAACGCCATCGAGCGGTTCCTTCGCATCCCGCCAATCATCGCCTTTGAGGACTTCGACGGCTCGGTCAAGCAGAAGGTTGGCGTTGGCCAGGCGCAACAGTTCGTTGGCTCGCTCGACCACGTCGGCGGGAGCGTCTTGGGCCTCCACAAAGTCTTTGACGGCAGCGCGGAGTTCGGTCCACGCCTTCTTCTCCACGAGTGGCTCGGCTGTCTTGAGCCGCCGGCGGAGAATCTCCCCGATGTCCACCGCTTTGACATATTGGCCCAGTGATGTGACGAGTTCCTCCGAGGTGGGACGGTTTTGTGGCAACCGTGCGAGCAGCTTGCCAACCAGGTCACACCATGTCGCAATCGCCGGGTTGGTCGACTCGCGCAGTTCCTGCCGCCGGGCACCGTTATAGCGGTATGCGGCCATGATCTCGGACATCTCGACCATGCGGTGGGCGTCGGCGTCCGGAAGATAGGCATGAACGTGCTCCGCCATGAGGTGGAGAATGAATCCGGCGGCGATGGCGTCCGAGCCCGGCTCAAACCCCTCGTGTCGCGCCAGACCGTACTTCTCCGGGTCGACGAAGGCACAAAGTCGATCCTCGCGATCGAATTCATCGGGATCCAGGACTTCCCACGCACCGGTCGCGAGGACTTCCGGTGGACCCTCCTCGACCGGACGCACCGCCAGATTGAGGTACGCCTCGGTGCCGATGGCGGAAAAGACGGCGGGCACGATGCCGAAGTCCGTTATTTTTTCAATCCCATCGTCCGAACGGAGCAGAACTCCCAGGCAGAGACCGCCGTGAGCGCGAAGCCGTTTTCGTTGGGTCGCGTGTGCAACCCGCAAGGCGTCGAACAAGGCGGCGGCTGTGTTGAGCAGTGACTCTTCGTCGCACTTGGTCGCGCTGGCATCGAACAGCGCACTGGGTTCGAGAAGTGGCGTCGCTGGTTCGTGCTCGACGGTGAAGGCAGAGTCACTCTCGGACAGCGACCCGGTCAACTGGAGGACATGGGGGGACTTGGCTGCGAGCTCCTGCTGCCACGCGACAGCCTCCGCCAACCTCTCGGCGAGCTTGGCGCAATCGTCGCCACTGAGTCCGGGCGGTTTAAGGATGACACGTTGATGGACTAAAGCCATGCTACGTCGGATCCCGCGGGTCCAGGCAACATACATGCTCGCAGAAGAGCGCTTGCTAGGTTATAATCGCCCAGCCGGATGAGGCCAGCCCCATCCGCGACATGCGGTCGACGCGCCGACGTGCAAGGCGTATAGTACCGGGTCGTGGCGGGGTCTTCCCCCTCCCCCGGAATTGATCCTGCGCACCCAACGCCCTGTCGCTTGTGCGCAGACGACGATCTGAGTTGTGGGCGCCGGCCCGCGGACAAAACAACCCCGGCGACTCGTGTCACCGGGCTCGCGCCCGGTGCTCCGTGCGCGGGATCGGGCGTCGCGCCGCAGTCCTGAGGTGCGTCGGGACCAGTCGGACCGGAAGTTATGGACGGCAAAGATTCTCCAATGGCTCAAGCTATGTCCGGCACCTCCGAGCTTTTGGCGCCGCTTCACGCTGCCCTGCTCAATGTCGCGGAACCGGAACGCTACCGCCTCATCGCCTCACTTCTGCTGGAACTCGCCGAGAGCAGCCAAGCCAGCACGAGTGGCCAGGACACGATGTCCACCGAACAGGCCGAGGCGATGGCCAAGAAGATCCAGGCGATCGATCAGGAGCGGGCCACGCTGGACGACGCGCTCAAGACCTCCCGGGCTGATCTGGCCCGCTCGTCCAAGCAACTCGAAGCGGAGCAGACACGCGGGCGGGAGCTCCAAGAAATCATCGACGACCAGAGCGTCCGCCTCAAGACGCTCCAGGACGATCAGTCGAACATGGAGGCTGAGGTCGTCGCCAAGAACGCCGCTTTGCACAAGCTCGAAGTCGCCAAGGACGAGTTGACGCTCCGGGTGCAGCGGGCGGAGATCGCCGGTAAGGACACGTCGAAAGCCGACGCGATGGAGTCGGGCAAACGTGATCTGACCCGGCAAGTCGAGGACCTTAAAGAACAGATGGAGCAGTTTCGGCGCGACAAAGACACCGAGCTGGAGAAGCTCAAGGAGGAACTGCGGGGTTCCAAGGCGTCTGCTTCCGACGGCGGCGACGCCCTGCTGGCGAGCTTGTGGGAGCGACTCGCCAAGGCAAACCCATCACTGGGAGAGGGCCACGTTGCACCCACCGCGCAGTCGGTCGAGAGACTTGTGGACGCATTCATCGAACTGGTGCGTTTCGTCCACGATTTCGATCAGAGTATGCGGGTGTTTCTCACCCGGTATACCCACTATCAGGCGACGGTCCGCGTACCATGGGAAGCGTACGCACGCGGAGACGACCTGCTGACGGTCGCACGGCGAACGGTCGCGCCAAAAGGCGGTAGACCGGTCGGCATCCTGAAAATGCGATTGCGGCTTCTGTATTCGTGGACCGAAGCGGCTATGATCGGTTCCGACAGTGCCATCGAATCTATTGCATCAGAACTTGAAGCGTACCTTCGGGGTCCGGACGTTCTGGGCTCCGATCCGAAGAAGACCGTCCGGGAGTTCATCCATCCGCTGGACGGTCCGGAGAAGTTCATTCAACAAATGAGAGAGCTCCGCAGCACAAAGCTGGCGGATGCTTTTGGGCGTGGCGGTTGAACCGCACAACGGTTCCGGCTAAGGGTAAACGACCATGAAGAAACTGTGTGTTAGGCTCGCAGACTCGCTCGACTTGCGGCATCTCGTGTTCCTGGCGTTGGCGTCGACTTTCGTGTTGGGAAGTGTTCCTGGGTGTGGCCGGGTGCTGA
Organism: Planctomycetota bacterium; assembly: GCA_022563055.1. The sequence continues at coordinate 1,444 of JADFOB010000005.1, read as the reverse complement.
CGATTACCCAGGATTCTTTTGTGAACAATGCGATGCAACAAGGGCGGCCCGACCAGAGTAAGTGGACCGGAGAGCCCCTGGAAGTCACGATCGTCTGCATTCACCCCAAAGACCTGAACAAGTACGATTTGAACAGCCGGCTCGCCCCCGGTTCGGGGATCACGTGCGACGTCTGGTACGAGAATCGCCCGATCCTGGGTGACAAGGTGGACGATGAGGGTCAATCTCGCTTTCGTCTGCCGGCGGGACAGGTCTTCGTGGCGACGGACGACACAACGGTGTACGGGAAGAGGCCTCGCGGTCCGTTGCGAGGTGCTCGGATCGAGGGCAAGAAGGTCACGTTCGAGTTTGATTTCGGTGGATCGCTGTTTGACAAGAAGTCGGCGATCTACGTCTTCCCCAAGTTCATGGGTCCGGACGGCAGCGTTCTGCCGGTTCGCCCCGTGGTGTTCAGACCGCCGGGCGCCTACACGCATAAGTTGTTTGTCAAGATCGGCGTCGGTGAAAACCGGGAGCACTACGGGCAGTACATCGAAAACCTGACGGAGCGCAAGCTGCACGGCAAGGAGGCGGACAGATAGACTTGTGGTCCAGCGTAGCGTCCTCTGGCGTGGCGACTGGGAGCTTCGAGGGTGGGTGGTCCAGTGTTTCATGGGTTCCGCGAAGACGATCCTCCCCTGAGCCGCGGGCTTTAGCCCGCGCGATGTCAGGATGGGCGTGGCGTCGGCGGCTTTCGTGAATTCGCGCAGGCTAAAGCCTGCGGCTCGGGGCGTATTCATAGTCGTGGTGTTTGCGAAACAGGGTAGGAGCGCGGCGAACCTAGCGCAGAGAACCTAGCGCGGAGAACCTAGCGGATGAACCTTTGGACGGAAGTACACTGGTCGGAGGGTTTGTTTCTCCGCCCACACCACTTGCAGGCGTCGCAGCGGTGGATGGAGACGGTGCTTCGTGCGGGGCTCGACTCGGTCCGTCCTTTTGGATGGGGTTTCGTCAATCTGTCGATTGCCCCGGAACCGCTGGAGAACTTCACGCTACGCCTGGATGGCTGCTCTGTTCGCATGAAAGACGGGACGTGGGTTCAGATCCCGGAAAATACGCAGGTTCCCCCGCTCAACTTCAAGGACGCACTCGAGGCGGGTCACGGCGAGGTGGGCATCTCTTTTGGCATCCCGCAGATGCAGGAGGTTCGAGCGAACGCCGTGTCGCTCCAGGAGCCCGAGAAGGTGGACGGAACGCCGCGTTTCGAGCCGCACTCGGTCCTGCGTCGCGACGAGAACACCGGCGGGAACCCGCAGATGATCTACGTTCGTCACATCCGCGGGCGACTCTTCACAGCCGATGAGGATATGACGGGTTACGAGACCGTTCGTCTGGGACGTGTGAGGCGGACGGATCGGCCAGGCTCGTTGACGTAGTTTGACGCATTGGGTGCGGGTCCGCTGCT
>JADFOB010000197.1 GCA_022563055.1 Planctomycetota bacterium | reverse complement strand
AGTGGACTGCGCGGATGGCTGTCCTCGTGGAGCAGCGACGTCAGTTCGAGCAGCAGATCAACATCCTGCGCACCGAGAACGCCAAGCTGGCGCGTCTGGCGCGGGCGCCGTCGATGGGGGCGGCCATGGAGGCGCCCGCTGGCGCAGCCATGGCGAATGTCGAGGCGGTCACGCCTGTCGCCGCCGCTACGATTCGGGGCAGAATCCTCGAAATATCGAATGACATCGTGACGATCAGCGTAGGTTCGGCGGACGGTGTTCTAAAGGACATGGTGTTTGTCATCCATCGAGACGGCGACTACGTCGGTGACCTGAAGGTCAGTCAAATCGATCCGAACCGATCGGCTGGTCGGCTGGTCGGATCGCGGCTGGCGCCCTCTCGGGGAGACAAGGTGACCGACGCGCTCGGGCTTACCGGGTCGCGTGGGTAGACGGTGTTGAAGATTGAGGATTGAGGATTGAGGATTGTCGATTGGCAATCTGCAATCGAAAGGGTGTGCGATGGCTGAAGGTGCCGACAACGGGCGTCCCGACAACAACGTCTACACCATCCTCGTGATTATCGCTACTGTGGTTGTGGGCGGGGGCGCCATCTATCTCGCGCTCCGTAGCCAGCAGCTTTTCGGCTCGTGGAACCCGTTTAGCGGGGCGTAGGCCGTGATTTTTGATTCACTTCTGGGCATGTTCAGCGTCGACATGGGGATCGATCTGGGCACGTGTAACACGCTGGTCTGTGTACGAGGCGAGGGTATCGTTCTTAACGAACCATCCGTGGTCGCCGTGCGCCGTGGAACGAATCAGGTTCTGCGCGATGGGAACGCGGTTGGACTGGTCGCCAAGGAGATGCTCGGCAAGACACCGGGCTCGATCAGCGCGATCCGCCCACTCAAAGACGGCGTCATCGCGGATTTCGACATTACCGAGGCCATGCTCGGCTACTTCATTCACAAGGTCCACGGGCGCAATCGCCTGGCACGACCGCGCGTGGTGATCGCGGTCCCTTCGGGAATCACGGCTGTTGAAAAACGGGCTGTCTACAACTCCGCGGAGCGGGCCGGTGCGCGACGTGTCTATCTTGTGGAAGAGCCGATGGCGGCTGGGATCGGCGCCGGTCTACCCATCGCGGAACCAACCGCCTCAATGATCGTGGATATCGGCGGGGGCACCACCGAAGTCGCAATCATGTGTCTGGCCGACATCGCCGTGTGCAACAGCATTCGCGTCGCCGGCGACGAGATGGACGCCGCCATCATCTCCTACATGCGTCGCAAGCATGACCTGATGATCGGCTTGCAGACGGCCGAGCAGATCAAGATCGACATTGGTTCCGTCGCTGATGCCAACGGCGAGCTCAGCAAGGAGGTTCGCGGGCGCGACGTGGTAGGCGGGCTTCCACGGAAGTGTACGGTCACCAGTGCGGAGATTCGTGAGGCGCTCAATGAGCCGATCAGCCAGATCATCGACTGCGTCACGCGCACGCTCGAGGAAACCGAGCCGGAGCTGGCAGCGGACCTTGTCGAGAACGGCATCTATCTGGCGGGCGGCGGTGCGCTGCTTCGCGGACTTTCGGAGCTGATTGCGGAGCGGACGGGTCTTGATGTGCGGGTCGTGGATGACCCGTTAAGCTGCGTCGCCCGCGGTACAAGCGTCTACCTCGAGAATCTGAGCGTCTGGAAGGACACCATGGAATCCGACGCGGACGCGTACTGAGCCGAATGTACAGGTCCAAGAAGCTCGCCCCCTCCAAGAGAACCCTGCTGGTCTCGCTGGCGCTCCTCTCCCTTTTGATACTCCTGCTGCCGCACAGGTGGACGGGTGGGCTCATCAGCCTTGTCCAGGTGATTGTGCCGTTTCAGGATGCAGCCCGGCAGACGGCTGAGTCGCTCAGAAGCTCGCTCCACGGTGAGCCCGATAGGGTTTCGGGTGCCGCCCATGCGGCGCTGGCCAAACAGAAGGCCGCGCTCGAACATCAGGTCGCAGCCCTGTCGGTACGCGTGGCGGAGCTGGAGGAGGATGTCAACCTCCTGAAAGGAACCAGGCTTTGGGAGATCGATGGCGAGCGCATCGGCGCCCGTGGTCGGCTCGTACCGGGCAAGGTGATCACGTCGGATCTTCTGCCCTGGCGCTCCTCGCGCCTCGTGGACACCGGGACGCTTCAGGGCGTGAGGGCGGGCGCACCGGTCGTCTCGGCCCATTTTACGATTGACCGGGGTGCGGCGCACGGCGTGAAAAGCGGCATGGCGATCGTGCTGCGGGAAATGCTCGTGGGCTTCATCGAGCAGTCGGGCACTCACACGTCGCACGTCAAACTGCTGTGCGATCCAAGCGTCGAAATGAAGGTACGGATCGGGCGCTTCACGGACGGCGACTTCGCCCTTGTCGACCGATACTTCTGGCTAAGAGGGCGAGGCGAAGGCATCATGGAGATCCGTGATGTGGAATCGCGCCGGGTCGACGACGGCTTGATTCAGATCGGCGACGTTGTCTTGTCGGCCTCGCGCGGTGACACCGCGGGGCTCCCCGCCGCCATGAGAGTCGGCGACGTGATCGATATCAGACGGGATCGCGACAACCCCTTGCTCTCCATCCTCACGATCAAGAGCCCTATCCTCGACGATCATCTAAGCCGGGTATACGTCTATGTTGCCCAAAACGATCCCGGCGCGCCGGGGTAGCACCGTGCGGTCCAAACGTCAAAACGTCGAAACGTCGAAACGTCAAAAGGCGTAAACGGGGGCGGTCACCTATTAAAACACCCAGACATGGGTGACTATCCCGAATGGGACTCAAACCACCGTCGGAGCACCGAAAACAGTGGCGGTGCCATTCGTGACTGTCCCTATTGTGCCATTACGCTCTCTTATGCTATGCAATCAGCCCCGGCGCACCGGGGCCGGAATGTGGGTTGAAGTTACGTAATGCATTGCCATAACAGAGATTACACTCCATATCCGTTTTGAGCCGCACCGATTCTACGCCTCTGGCTGATCGCCGAGAGCTGATAGCTTCTTAAACACGCCCCAAGAGTCGTGCAATAGCAACCGCCGCTGGACGTTTTGTCTTGCGGGCGTGGGGGGATGGCGCGCTGACACATATCCCAGGAATGGAACGATTGATTCGAATGGGCTAACCTCGTGCAGGGGGCGACGGGCGTCCTTCGGGGGTACAAGCACGACGAAGTCATTGGGGACCATGGAATCATGCAAATCCGACGAAGCTACGGCCACGCTGTTTTGGTTTTCGCGTTGGTCGCGTGGTCGCCGGCTGCACAGGCATCGGACTGCTCGGTGACGTCCGTCGGGTTCACGCCGCTCAACGATCTCGGGACAGGCCTCTACCTTGACCAGTTCCAAGGGGGGCTCTATCCGAACGGGTCTAACGACGTGCCGGCGGTTCACGCATCGATTGGTGTCCCGCGTGCGGAAAGCGTGGAGCCGCTCGACTTGGCTGGTAATCCGGATCCGGCGGGGAAATACGTTCTGTTATCACTTGGCATGTCCAACACCACGCAGGAGTTCTGCTCGCAGAGTTCGGCGTTTCCGTGCGACGCTTGGACGTTCATGGGACAGGCGGCTGGTCATCCTGATGTCGATCAAACCTCTTTGGCCGAGGATGTCCCATTGCCAGTTGGAGGTTTGATGGCGGCTCGTGGTTTCACAGGTTACCCGGCCTTCCTTTCCCGAGCAACTCCTTCGCTTTCCGATGGGTTGTCGAGGTGGGTGTTGAGCATCCAC
>JADFOB010000196.1 GCA_022563055.1 Planctomycetota bacterium | reverse complement strand
CGGCGGCTGGAAGACAGACACGATGTCGGCACCGCCCCTCCCTCACGGTCGGACACGGATAAGAAACCGTCTGTTGGAGTCATTGCCCTACGTTCCCTTGCCGCGGTTTCCTATAACACCCAGGCCTCGCATCACGTAGCGATCACACAGCAGAAACACAACCACAACCGGGACCAGCGCCACCAGGCTCACCGCCATCAGGAGGTTCGCCCAGGTTCCCGCCATGGATTGGTACATCCGCAACCCCAGCGAGATCGGGTAGGTGCGAAAATCCGACAGGTAGATGAGCGGGTCCATGAAATCGTTCCAGTGATAGACAAAGCTGAGCAGGGCGGCTGTGACCACAGCCGGGCGGGCCATCGGCATGCACACGTGCCAATAGATCTGCCACGTCGTGGCACCATCCAAACGGGCGGTGGCGTCAAACTCGCGCGGGATCGTTCGGAAGAACTGGCGGAACAAAAAGATGTTGAACGCCCCGCCGCCAAGCCATGCCGGAACGATGAGCGGCTTGTACGTGTTGACCCAACCGAGCAGGTCGTATTGCAGAAACCGTGGTACCAGTAGTACCTGCGCCGGCAGGAGCATCGACGCGATGACAAGCCAAAAACAGAGTTGCCGACCACGAAAGTGCAAGCGCGCGAGCGCAAAGCCGGCCATCGAAGACGTCAGCACCGCCCCAATAACGGACACGGTGGTGATGAAAAGAGAGTTGGCCAGGAATCGCACAACGGGAAGACGGGTGAGAGCGTCGTGATAGTTCGACCACTGCGGATCAAAAAGCCCAAAGGTCGGCGGGAACGCATAGACGGCGTCGAGCGGTTTAAGCGACGACGTCACGGCCCACGCAAGCGGAAGCAGCATCAACACGCAGACGAATGCGAGCGCGAGATGGATCAGCGTTCGTGTCGAAACCGGCAGTCTCACGATCTCAAACTCCAATCACCTCGTACCGTGCACGATCGCCGCTTCCCCGCACGGAGTGCGAATAGCGAATGGTGAATGGCAAAAGAAGAGCGTGCGATTGACCCTTCGCTATTCGCCATTCTGCCTTCGCCATTCCGCATTCCGCATTCACCATTCCGCTCACGATTCACCCTCGTAATACACCCACCGCCGCGAGGTCCACACGATCGGCGCGACCAGCAACACAAGAACAACCAGCAGAATCCAGGCGAGCGCCGACGCATAGCCGAACCGCTGGGGCGACTCGAAGGCAACCTCGTACAGGTATCGCACGTAGAACAACAACCCATCCCCCTGCCGGCGGTTCTGCAACAGGTAGGACTCGTTGAACGATTGCATGGTGAAGATGAGCGATACGATCAAGTTGAACATCAAGGCGGGCGTAATCTGAGGCCAGGTCACGTGCTTGAACCGGTGCCAGACGCCGGCACCATCGATCACGGCTGCGTCGTGGAGTGTCGGCGGGACGCGGCGAAGGGCTGCCAGGAAGATCAACATCGATCCACCCATGGTCCACACGTGCATGATAACGACCGCCGGTTTGCACCACGCTTTCGAGTAAAGCCAATCGGGCAGCGGCCAGTCGATGGTTCCACGCGCATGGAACAGGCGGACCAGCGGATCGAGGGCTGCGTAAAGCCACGAGAGGGCCTGATTGATCCAGCCGAACTGCGGATTGAGCAGCCAGCTCCAGATCACGATCGTTGCTACGCCGCCGAGCAGGTGTGGAAGGTAGATGCAGGCTCGAATGAGGGTTCCGCCGCGTAGGGGTCGGTTCAACAGCAGCGCTACGAGAAGCGAACTGCAAAGCCCCAGCGGCACAGCCAGTACCGTATAGAACAGGCTGTTGTAGAGCGATGCGTAGAACCGTTCGTCCTGCGGTCTTCCACCCAGGATGCGCCAGTACCACGGATCATTGCGAGCGGGCACATGGCAGCGATCGACTCGAAGGGCATCGGCGTAGTGCTCCATGCCGACCCACCGCCAGCGTTGTATGTCGGGATGCTCCTCGGTTCGCATTGTCGATACGACCAGCGACAACGCGGCTGGGACGAGCGTCAAAAAGACAAACCCCAGCGCCCAAGGCCAAAGGAACCGACAAGCCTGACTCTGTGACGACCTCACGGTGAATCAAGCTCCGGCGTTGAGAACGTGGAGATGATGACCGGCTCGCGGGCGAGGCGTTCGAGCATCGTAGCGGCGGTCAACTCAGAGTCCGGCTGCACGAAGGCGTTGAGATGCTTGTTGATCACGCGATCGATCTGACTGAACCTCGGGAGCAACGGTTGCAGTCGTGAGTAGGCGAGGGCATCCACGAAGACCTGCCGCCGTGGGTCGGGCGGGGAACCGACGAAGTTGCCGGTAGCTTCGATCCGCGCCGGGAGCGCCCGACCAACACGGGCAATGCGATCCTGAACCGGTTTCGACAGCGTGTATCGAATGAACTGCCGAGCCGCCCCACGCCGGGCATCCGGTAGATTAGGCGCTGTGACGATACCGTCCCACGTGACGCGCGTGACGCGCCCCGTGGATCCCATGGGAATGTGTGCGACGAAGTAGGAATCGGCGAGCCTGGTACGATCCAGGAATGGTTGGAACCATGGACCGTTCACGCACATGGCGACCTTGGAAGTCAGGAAGCCGACGTCCTGAAAGAGCTGCGGAACCTCCTCGTCGCGCGGGCAGACGCGGTCGTGGATGAGCAGATCGCGGTAGAACGTCAACGCTTGCTCGGCTTTGGGGCCAAGCAGCGTCCAACGTGTCATGGATTCGTCCGTGAGTTCCGCGCCGAACGACCAGAGCATCGGCAGGTAGTAGATCCAGCGCGGGTGCCAGAAGCCGAACTGATCGATCGTACCGTCATCGTCGAAGTCGCACGTCAGGAGCTTGGCGGTCCGGTGGAAGTCCTCGATGGTCCAATCCGCCGTCGGTCGAGCAATAGGCGTGCCACGGAATCGGCTTGCGCGATCGAAGCAGGTTTCGTTGCCGTAGATCAAGAGGTTCCCACCGCAAAGCGGAAGCCCAAGCTGTCGACCCGAAGCGCGAAAGGCATCCATGCCGACCGGATCGAGCGTCGTGGACAGCGGCGGCTCGGCGGGAGGCTCGCCCTCCCTTGGCGGTCGCAGCAGGTCGGACAGATCAGCGAAGTGCTCAGCCATCTCATGGAATGGACCGAGCTGGATCAGCGCCACGTCCGGCAGCGTACCCGAGAGAATCTGCTGGCGCAGCTTCAGATGATAATGACCGGCCAACCCTACGACGTATTCCTGCCGAACGTCGATCTCGGGATGGTCTTGCATGAACTCGGCGATGACATCCCGCCAGAGTTCGTAGTCCTGGTAGCTTCCGAAATGGGCGAATCGGATGGCGCTGCCGTCGCCGGGACTGGACCAGTAGCGTCCAAGCGTGTCCGCCGCCAGCCACCAACAGACGGGCAATGCCACGCACCCCGCGATGGCGGCTCGTGCGAATCGTGATCCCGCGCTACGGGTCATGCCAACGTTATACATGGGGTGGGTGCTGTACGTCCACGCTCGCTAAACCAATGTGCGCGATTGGGCGCCGCTTTTCCGAGCCGCGAGCGCAAGCGACCGGTCACAAACCCCCGCGCTCGCGCTTGGGGCTCGGATCGGTGGCGCGGGATCCCGCACGGCGATTTAGATGTGTGCATGTAGCGCCGGGCGGATTGAGGCAAATGGCAGGTCAATCCCGATGTACATCGGAACCTTCGGCGAATCAACGACCTGCCCCACCATCGCTTCGTC
>JADFOB010000195.1 GCA_022563055.1 Planctomycetota bacterium | reverse complement strand
CAGAATCGCACGTCCAAGCGTAGTCTTTCCGCAACCGCTTTCACCGACCAGGCCAAGTGTCGTACCGCGAGGAATCTGAAGGTCGACACCGTCCACGGCGCGAATCATTCCCGCGCGTCGGCCGAGTAGGCCACGCTGGATGGGAAAGTGCACGCGCAGGTTGCGAACCGTCAGTAGATCGTGCGTATCTGGAATCTCGATACCTCCTGCGTCAATTCCCCCCGAGCGCCCTCGCCCGGTTTTCCAGTGTTCGCCGGCGTTCGTTGTCGTCCGGCATGGTGCGGATCGCCTCACGGTAGAGCGCGACCGCGCGATCGAGATCACCGCGCAGCGCGAGCAGCTCAGCCCGGCAAATCAGTACGAAGGGCGCACCGGGTGCCAGCTTCTCGGCACGATCGGCAAGTCGCTGTGCCTCGTTCAGGTCGTCACCCTGGCGGCGCTCGAGAAGGAGCATCGACAGCTCCACCAATCTTTGCGCGTCGTGTGGATCGAGTTCGAGACACTTTCGGTAGCGCTCGATGGCTGGATCGCGCCGATCGAGGTAGACCAGCGTCCAGGCGAACTCATTCTGCCAAAGCGCGCTGCTGTGGAACCGAGCCTCGCGATCGTGCAGCCGGCCCAGCGCCTCGTCCAACTGTCCGAGTTCTCGCAGCTTGCGAACGAGCGCCAGCTCTGCCTCGACGTCGTTCGGAGCGGTTTGCGCTGCCTCACGAAGGCGCGCCAATTCCGGCGCATCCCGCGCCGACACCCGCTCACTGGCCAACCGGAGTAATTTGACCGTGGGGGGGTGCCCCGGCGTCTGCATGTCCGCGATCTGCAAGTGACGAAGGGCTGCATCGTCATCGCCGATCTTCAGATAGGCTCGACCCAGTGCCCGCTGAGCGTTGGTGAACCCCAGATCGATCTCGATAGCACCACGCAACAGCGCAATGCCCCGCTGGATATCAGCTTCCTTGTCACGATGGGATGCAAGCCAGTGGCCCAGGCGATAACGCGCCCCGGTCGCATCGGGATGGTCACGATAGGCCGCCGCGTAGAGTGTCCCGTTGTGCCGCCATTCGCCGCTACGTATCCAGCATCGAGCCGTCATGCCGCAGAGGATTAGGGCGGTCACTACATACCATACGGGTCTTGTGGCAAACCGGGCGGCAGCCATTCCCGCGAGAATCGCCACCCACACCGACGGGAAATACCAGACCCGCTCGGCGAAGAATACCTGGATCAAGACCAGCGCGTTGGCCGTCGGAGCGTAGGCGATGACGACAGCCGCGACGGCAAAGGCCACGCCACGGGCGCCGCGGCGCCAGCTCACAATGGCGATGACCGCCAGTCCAGCCGCCACCAAGACACCCAACAGCACCTCAAAGTTCAATGGGCCCGTAGCCAGACGGACCGAGTTGATCGTGTAATCCACGCAGAGCACGCTGGGCCAAACCGTCTTTTGCCAATACATACCCCAGAGCTGGAGTACGCCCAGCGCGTGTTGCCACATCGGTGCATCCACGAGCAGGTTCACCGTCTTGGTCAGCGCCGGATGCTGATGGAGGTGCCCCCCGAGGGCGACAAACCGGAGTGCGAGGTACGCTGCCGTAGGAATCACGAGGTAGGCGAGGCGCAGCGGCGTGGCGATAGAGACCCAGCGCGGAGCTCGCGCGGCGACGTGGGAAGGGCGCTGCGAGTGCCACAAGGCGTCCCACAGTGGCACCAGTGCAACCACCGCTATCCCGTTTTCCTTCGACCCCATCGCAACAAACGCGGCGATCGCGGCGGGGAACATCCACTTCAGGCGATCTCTTAGCGTCGAAATTACCAGCAGTCGTCGATGACACAGCAGTGTCACAAGTACGCCGGCCGTCGCCAACAGATCAGCCCGACCGACAACATTGTTGAGCACCGCCGTGTGAACGGGCAATACGGCAAACACGAGCCCCGCAACCATCGCCGCCAGTGGCGAACCACCCGCGTGTCGACACAGCCGGACGACCATGGCGCTGATCAGGGCGTGAAGGAGAATGTTGACAACGTGATGGGCAAACGGGCGGATACCGGCCAGCGTGCGAATCAGTCGATAGGACGACAGCGTGATCGGGCGGTAGAGAAGGTCGCGGTTGGGCGTGCCCGCCTCGGCATCGGACCAATAGTCGGTCGTCCAACCCGCGCTCCATTGACCCGGCTCGTTGACTTTGGGGTTCTGGGCGACGATGACAACCCCGTCGTCGCAGAATTCGTTGGGCAGGACGTTGAGGTAGCAGATCACAGCGGCAGCCCCAGCCAGGAACTCTCCGCGAAGCCAAACCGAACGTCGGTTCGTGCCGATCTTCCGATCGCTCCTGGTCACCGCTCGCCCGCTCGTCATGACCGGGCTATACACCCGCCTTGGGGCGGCGGCAAGCGTTGCCTGTCGTCTTGGTCATCACCCCTGTTCGAATCATCTTCGCCATCCGGCAGGCAAAGCTCGACCTCCCCGGTGGCCCTGTTTTCGCAGGCGCCGGTTGCGTAACAAATGGCGGTGAAGTGCGTGGTGTTCGCACGGTCTCGCTGGACTACGTCATCTTCTCTCCGAGCCGCGTGATCGTGCGCTGCATCGGTCGATGCACGGTTTCTGCCATTTCATAGTACTTGACCGCACAGTTCGGAGCGGCAGCGCTCATGCGATACGCGGCTGTAGGCTCTCGCCTGTGTTCCTCGAAAAAGCTTCTGACGCTTAGCAGATCGTTGAAGAACTAGTGTAGTTCCTCGAGATTGGCGACGTCTTTGAGATCAGAGCCCCGACCGTCAGGGAGCGGTTTGTGGGCACCGTACGGTACCGCTTCCTGACGGGCGCGGCTCTGAAAAAACGTCATCTGCGTGAGGCACTACACTAGATGATCGTTGCGCGGACGCACGTTGTTCGGCGTGCTACGGACGCCACGCGGATCCCGGCGCACGCGGTGGCTCCGTTTTGTCGGCACCTACCCACTCAGCCAGCTCCAGGACCGCGCGTAGATCAGCCTCATCAAGCACCTTGCAGGCGCGAAGAATCTGCCCAGCGAGAGGGCGAAACCCTATGTCAGACCCTATGTCGTCTTGGCGTGAATCGTAAGTGTTTACTACAGAAGGGGTTACTGCACCAGTTGCAATGGAGGCGGGGGGAATCGAAGCTCCATACCCGAGCCACGGAACCGCGATAAACGCTATGTTACAAGGGTTTTTGCGCATCCAAGGTGACATCCGATAACATGCATAGACACCCATTACCACCCATTTGCCAGGAACCACCCAGGAAGTGAACATCAGTTGACACACGGAGGGAAACGTCCATCGTCGGGCAGTCAACCGCTCGATTCAGCTACGCTGAGTCCTTCGGCACCGGCGACTTCGGCTTCTACGCAAGCAAGACCCAGGTAAAGTTTGACAACTTCAAGATCTACGACGAGCACGCCCGCAGCCCGCTCACACGCCGGATCGGCGGTATGGTCGACGCCGGGCTCTCTGTCGGCAAGCTCCTCGTCACCGGGGACACCCGTGGAGGTGAGGCGATCGTCGAACGCTTCGCCGCCGACGATTACATGGTCAAGGTCGACGTGGATCTCAACAGCGGCATCGATGCCAACGTCTTCTTCCGGCGGATCGACACCAACAACGCCTACGTTTTCTCGCTCTACGACCTTGTCGGCCCAACGCAGGGACTAAAGCTATCCAAGTTGGTCAACGGCAAGTACACGCTACTCGACAGCGGCGTCCTCTTCGGCAGCACCCTGACGGCCGAGATCAAGGTCAGCGGCACCAGCATCA
>JADFOB010000194.1 GCA_022563055.1 Planctomycetota bacterium | reverse complement strand
CGATGACAAACTCGAGACGCTCGCCGTGAATCGGGTAACCGACGAAAAGGAAGACTTCAGTGCGTCGCCGGCTGCAAGCGATGGAGAGTTGTACATCCGTTCCGACAAGCACTTGTATTGTGTAGCTGCGATGGGACATGAGGTTCCCCAGAACCTGGTGGCCAGTAGCGCTATGGGTTCGGACGTTGGTGCCTCCGCGGACGCCCCCCACGGTGAGGGTTCGGAAAGAGGCGAGGGGAGCGGTCGTCAAGGTCGGCGCCGTCGCGGTGGGAGCGGGTTTGATCCGTCCGCTATGTTCGAGCGACGCGATGCCAACAAGGATGGTAAGCTCTCGGGTGACGAACTCTCCGAACGCATGCGTGGTCGGATGGAGGAACTTGACACCAATAAGGACGACGCGATCACCCTAAAGGAATTTCAGAGTGGGATGCGTCGCATGTCCGCCGGAAGGGGGCGCGGCGGTCGTGAACGCAACCCGCGCGAAGGGAAACCCGACCGGCCCCAGCGTCCGGAAATGGAGCCGTAGGGCTTCGCTTCCGTCGTTGGTTCTCCTCCAGGACAGTGATTCATCCGGGAATTCCGGGAAACGCGGCGCGAATATCGAGGAACGAATAGTCCTCGTCACGGCATTCCTAGGCCATTCGCTTGATCATTCGGATCTTGTCGATGGGATGCGCCCATTCAGGGCGGCAGAGATTGTTTTCGCTTGACTCGACTGGGTGGTCTGAGTACGATTGCGGCTAGAGGTCTGGCAAGTGGGGAATCCCAGGTATCGTGGCCTAGCGCATTTCGGGCGTCGTTCGGACGCTGCCATCAGGGAAACCCAACGTGAAAGGAGCTAAAACATGTCCCATCGCAAGTTAATGGCATTTACGACGTTCGCGACAGCCCTTGGTCTGGGCGCCTCCACACTACACGCGCAGAAAGTGTACTGGATTGACTCGGGCAACCTAAGGATCCAGCGGGCAAATCTGAACGGCTCCAACGCTGAAGTTGTCCTCGCAGCCGAGCTGGGTTCGCCGAGCGGAATCGCCGTTGATGTGGCCTCCGGCAAGGTGTACTGGGCGGACTCCCAAGTTCGCAAGATCGAGCGTGCCAACCTGGACGGAACGGACCTCGAACTGCTCGTGGACTCGAGCCCCGCGTGGGGACTCGCCCTGGACCTGGCTGGGGGCAAGATGTACTGGACCACCAGCCTTAATCCGAAAATCTTCCGGGCCAACTTGGACGGCTCCGAGGTCGAAGAACTGGTCGCTATACCATTAGTAGCGGTTCTCGGCGGGATTGCCCTGGACGTTGGCGCGGGCAAGATGTACTGGACGAACCGAGGCGAGAGCGCGCCGGGAGACGAGAAAATCCAGCGCGCCAATCTGGACGGCTCCATGGTGGAAGACCTTCTCACAACGGTGCCGGGCTCCCCCACCAGAATCGCCCTCGACTTATCCGCGGGAAAGATGTACTGGACGGATTCCGTAGCCGACAAGATCCAGCGCGCCAATTTGGACGGGTCGGGCGTCGAAGACTTCCTGTTGGGAGCCAATAGCCATGGAATCGCCCTCGATCTTCCCGCCGGTAAGTTGTACTGGACTGACTCCAGCAGCGGGGCGATTCATCGCACCGACCTGGTCACCACGACCGACGAGACGCTCGCCGTGGGGCTTGGCACTTTAACCCAAATCGCGATCGATCCGGACGCGGGCAAGATGTATTGGGGCAATAGCACGCGGGGCGCTGAGAAGATTCAGCGGTCAAACCTCGACGGATCCAACATGGAAGATTTGGCCGCCAACACAACCGGGCTTGTCGCACCCTGGGAAATAGCCGTCGACGAGAGTGCCGGTAAGTTCTATTGGTCGGAAGGACAAACGTACAAGATTCATCGCGCCAACCTGGACGGCTCCGACATCGAGACCATCATCACGAACCCGACCGGGCGCAGCCCGCACGGAATCAGCCTCGACGTCGCCGCAGGCAAGATTTACTGGACGGAGTCGCAAATCGGTGTCCGCCGTGCCAATCTGGATGGCTCCTCGCCCGAAACCCTTGTCAACGTGGGAACGAGCTTCCCGGTGGGAATTGATCTCGACCTCAGCGCGGGCAAGATGTACTGGATTGACACACTCACCGACGGCAGCCAGCAGAGGATAATCTACCGTGCCAACCTGGACGGCTCAGCGTTGGAGGAACTGCTCGCCGTCGATCCCAACGCGACGGACATCGCCATCGACGCAACGGGCGGTCACTTCTACTGGACGGAGTGGTTTCGTATCCAGCGCGCCAATCTGGACGGCACCAACGTAGAGGAAATCCCCATAGCTGACATCGCGCATGATCCATTCAGCATTGATCTCGACGTAGCCGCGGGAAAAATGTACTGGACGATCTTTGCCAACCCGCCCAGAGTGAGGCGTGCCAACCTGGACGGAACCGGCGTCGAGGACCTCGCAACCACTGCCGACGGGGTGGTTTATGCACATGGAATCGCCCTCGATTTGTCCCTAGAGGCTCCCATCCCCGCCGTCTCCCAATGGGGAATGATCGTGATGGCCTTGCTTGTTTCTTGTGCAGCTACGCTTATCTTGCCCCGTCGTCACCGCGATCACGCCTAGCGCGCCCGAGGTCGGCGGATTGGATCGCGTTGCGTCGGGCAAAGCCCAACCTACTGCCGTGTCACACCTAAGTGCTCGGGTGTGCGACTGCTCTTGAGCAGTCTGGAGGCTCAACACGGCGTGAACCGAACCCGAAGATCTACGTCTGGTAAAGCACTACGGGGTTTCCGGTTTGGTAAGGGGCGGTTTCGTGATTCGCCCCGCACCCTATAATCGCGGCTGTCATGCTGCGACTCAACCACTTGCGTAAGGCCTACGGCGACAACGTGGCTGTCGACGACCTGAGTTTCCGCATCGAACCGGGTGAGGTCTTCGGGCTGCTCGGTCCCAACGGGGCTGGTAAGACGACGACGGTCAATCTGGCGATCGGCCTACTCGCCCCGGACGCGGGCACGGTCGAGCTCAACGGGCATGGTGCTCCCACCGACCCGGCGGTGCGAAGCAAGATCGGGGTTGCGCCGCAAGCACTGGCGATCTACGAGGAGTTGAGCGCATCCGAGAACCTTGCGTTCTTCGGCCGGCTTCAGAATCTCACCGGCAGTGCACTGGCCCAGCGCGTCGCCTGGTCGCTGGACTTCGTGGGACTCACAGACCGTTGTCACGACCGCGTGAAGACCTACTCCGGCGGCATGAAGCGGCGGCTCAACCTGGCGATCGCCGTCGTGCACGAGCCGCCGCTTCTGCTCTTGGACGAGCCGACGGTCGGCGTGGATCCGCAGTCGCGTAATGCGATCTTCGAGAACATCCTCGCGCTTAAGAAAAATGGAACCACGATCGTCTACACGACCCATTATATGGAGGAGGCTCAGCGATTGTGTGACCGCGTTGGGATCATCGAACATGGCAGGCTGTTGGCACTGGATACGGTGGAGCGGTTGATCCAGATGCACGGTGGGAAGGACGTCGTGACGGCGGTGACCACGGACGGCGAGGTGCGCATGGAAACCCAAGACCCGATCGCGGAGCTGGGGCGGTTGCGGGCGAGCGGAAAGCTGGAGCGCTTCCGCGTGGATCGTCCCGATCTCGAAGCCGTCTTTTTGAACCTGACGGGTCGGCGACTGAGGGACTGATGAACGAGATCTTCGCGCTGGCGATCAAAGACCTCCGCCTGATGGCCCGTGATCGGGTGGGGATGATCTTTGCGGTTGGTCTCCCGCTGATTTACGCGCGTTTCTTCGGCA
>JADFOB010000004.1 GCA_022563055.1 Planctomycetota bacterium | reverse complement strand
CCGACCAGCCGGAGCTGTGGACCTAGCCCTGCGCCGAGCCTGGTTTTGCGGGCCCGGAACAAACTGACACGTGTGCCACTGCTCTTGAGCAGTGCTATTGCTACGCCAGTGTAGAGCACTGCTCAAGAGCAGTGGCACGCGCTTGGGCTAAGTGACTGTCGCCAACTCAAAACGCGATCGAGAACGAGGTGAACTCGCCGGTGGCTGGGCTGTCGGAAACCGCCGTGTCCGAGATGTAGCGTGGCATGGCTTGGTGGATAGCTCGCCCAAAGCGGTCCAGCTCTTTTGCCTCGCCCTCGGCGACGACCTGGACCCGGCCGTCGGGCAGATTCTTGACGAATCCGGTTACGTTGAACCGAGCGGCGACAATCTGCGTCGTGTAGCGAAACCCCACGCCCTGCACGGTACCCGAGAAATAAACGGTGCGGCGCAACGCGCCGGGTTGACTCTCAGCCATGTCCGCCCGAGACCTCTATCGCGCCGTCAAAAAAGTAGCGGCCGCCCCCCGTGGCGGCCGTAGATCGCCGGAAAACGTGAGCTCGGGGAGCGATCGTCGAGTTTTTCAACGGGCTCCTATTTCTGCTTGCGATGCTTGACAAAGTAGATCTCGCGACCGTGATCGCGATAGCGGACCTCGTCCATGTAGGCGCGGATCAACATGATCCCGCGACCGCTCGGCAACGCGAGACGGTGTGGTTCGGTCGGATCGGGTACGTCCTCCGGCAGGAAGCCAGGCCCCTCGTCCCGGACGATCACAACCGCGCGATCCCGGTTCACCGCGTAGCGGATCGTGACGGTCTTGGAACCGTCGCACCGATTGCCGTGCGTGACGGCGTTGGCGATGGCTTCCTCGAGCGCCAGCTTGACCGCGAACCTCACCTCTTCACAGAAGCCGTAGCGGTTGAGTTCCTCCAGGATGGCGCGCTGCGGAATATGGGCGTTCGCGCGATCGCTTTTGATCACGCAAACTTGGAAGGTCGTCTCATTGTCCGGGTCGACCTCGGTCATGCTTCTTCCGGAGGCCGCGAAAGCATGGCGGCGCTTCGCTAGCTACACCACCCATCATCTCGTGCGTGTCGGAGCCCTCGCTCCGCTGTCAGCGCCGTAGGTCAGGTTGAAAACCTGACATCGCCGAGCAGTTGGCGGATGGACTTTCTCCGTGTGCCACTGCTCTTGAGTCCCGACGCGTCGGGACCGAACAGCCCTGTACCGGCCCGTGCGAAGAGCACTGCTCAAGAGCAGTGGCACACATCCTGCTTCGATGGATGATCCATCAGGACATCGACAACGGAGCACTAAAAACTCGTCAGCGCCTGCGACGTCGTATCGTAGATGTCGAAGAGTTTGTTGAGCCGCGTGATCTTGAATACCTCGAAAATCGGAGCGCCGATCTGGGATAGCCGCAGCTTCCCATCCTTCGCCTGAACCTCATGGTGAAGTTTAATCAACATTCCCAATGCGGCACTGGAAAGATGGTCGACGTTCTGGAAACTCAGTAGCAGTCGAGGTTTGGCCTGACCTTCCACGAGTTTCGAGAGCTCCTCGCCGATTTCGTTGATCACCAGCTCCTCGAGGATCTTCCGGTTCATAAACTCGACGATATGCACGTCGTCGCTCTTGGAGATGGTAAGATGCGGTGGTTCCTTGGCCATGCCGGATCGCTCCTGCCATTGTCGAGCTTGAAATCGCCGATGTTAAGAGCTAGAGTTTACGTTCGTTCGGGGGGGTGTCAACATAGGACCATGAGGCCAATCACCAAGATCCTCCTTCTGGCGACAATCGTTCTGGTGGGTGTACCCACGGACGCGCTGGCGTGGGGACCGGCCACGCATGTGGGCATCGGCGCTTCCGTCTTGGACGGGCTCGCACTGCTGCCCGCGGCTTTGGCAGCGCTGCTGCACCGGCGGCGCGACGCCTATCTCTATGGTTGTATCGCCGCGGACATCGTCTTCGCCAAGCGGCTAAGCCGGGTCAAGCAATTCTGCCACCACTGGTCAACCGGTTTTAAGCTCCTCGACAGTGCGTCCGACGACAGTGGGACGGCGTTCGCGTATGGCTACCTGTCGCACCTGGCCGCCGACACGATTGCGCACGGGAAGTATGTGCCGCACCAGATTGTCGTAAGCGGAACGAGCGTCAACTTCGGGCACCTCTATTGGGAACTCCGCGCGGACGCGACCGTCTCGACGGAGACCGCGCACCTCCTCGAACACGTGCTCGCACAGGATCACACGCAATACCATGAAGCCATGGCGCATCACCTCAAGGATACGTTCCTCTGGTACAACCTGAACCGCGCCGTCTTCGATCGGATGAATGCGATGGCGGTCCACCGCGGGTTCCACCGAACGGTCAACGCGTGGGGGCGGTACTCGCGATGGTATCTGTCGCCTGAGTTGCTGGCGGGGTATCGCGCCGAGTCGCTGGATCGCATCTTTTCCGTCCTGAATGAAGGGCGTGAATCGGCTGTTCTTTGGGAGGATCCAAACGGAACCTCCGCCCTCATGCACCTTTGCGTCCGGCGGCGCGAACTTCGGCGTCTCAAGCGACGAGGTCTGCCGGTGGCGGGAAGGCTCAGGGAAACGGCACACTCCCTGGCGCCCATGCCGCAATACCGTCTATCGTCGAACCGGTCCCGCACGTTGATCGACGTCACAGGCGGACGATGAACGTCGCCCTGATCGGAAGCGTTAGCTCGAGCGTCACCGCCCTGGGAGCCTTGATCGATGCCGGGATCGAGATGACCGCTGTGCTCGGGCTTGAGGAGTCCCGCGCGCCGTACGTGTCCGACTACCAGTCGCTCGAGCCGCTCGCGCTTCAAGGTGGGATACCGTTTCAGTCGTTCATTAGCGTAACCGATCCGAAAGTCGCTAGTTTTTTGGAAGCTCATCGACCTGACTTGCTGTGGTGCATTGGCCTGTCGCAGCTCATCCCCGAGCGGTTGATCGAGTCCGCCCGCCACGGCGGCGTGGGGTTTCACCCGACGATGCTCCCGCGAGGTCGAGGGCGGGCGCCGGTGGCTTGGACCATCCTCTTGAAGGAGCAGGCGGCGGTATCGCTGTTCCACCTGTCGGATGAGCCCGACGCCGGTGACATCATCGCTCAGCGAGAGGTCGCGGTTGCACCGGATGACTACGCCGAGGATCTGATCGCCCGGACCAACGACGTATTGCGCGATGTTATCATGGACCTTGGGCCGTCGCTCAAAACGGGAACCCTGCCACGCACGCCGCAGGACCACCGCCGGGCGACCTGTTACGCAAAACGGACACCGGCCGATGGCTTGATCCACTGGTCGCTGTCCACCGACAGAATTCATCGCCTGGTTCGAGCAGCCGGCTCGCCCTATCCCGGCGCGTTTACGTTCCTCGGCGAAACGAAACTGACGATCTGGCGAGCGGAATTAGCCTGTTCACGGGAGCTTGCCGATTTAGAGGCACCGGGATGTCAACCCGGTATCATCATCCGCATCGATCCGGCGCGAGGCCCGCTGGTGCGTACCGCCGATGGCGGACTGTGGCTGACGAAGACGACGGGCGTAGACTGGGCAACCATACAGCCGGGCGATCGTGCGCTGTCGCAGATGTCGTGACGGGTAATCCAAGGAGGCAGGATGTGTGCCGCAATCCGTACCGCGAGCGGCGATGGAGTCCGCTCCCTTACGGTCGCGGTACGGATCGATGTGTCGCAAAGCGTGAGCTGGAGAATGAGCGATGGCGACTGTTCTGATCGTGGCTCCTCATCCCGACGATGAGGTCTTCGGCGCGGGCGGTGCGGCGTTGCGACACCTCGCGGCTTTGGACGCGGTTCACATCGTGATATGCACACGTGGGGAGGAATCGAGGTTCGGTGCCGAGCAGGTCAAGCGTGTCCAGGCAGAAGCAAAGAAAGTCCACGCCTTCCTGGGCGTCACCGGTTCGCACTTCCTCGATTTGCCCGCCGCCCGACTCGATACCGTGGCCACGGCGGATATCAACGAAGCCCTTCACGATGTGTTCCGCAAGGTCAAGCCCGATTGCGTCTACGCTCCCCACCCCGGCGACCTGCACCGCGATCATCAGCTCATCTTCCAGAGCGTGATGGTCTGCAATCGTCCAACAGGTGATGCCTACGCGAAGCGGATTCTCACGTACGAGACGGTTTCAGAGACGGATTGGTACGCCGCCCCGTTGACGCCGCCCTTCATCCCAAACGTCTACGTGGACATCACGGACCACATCGACAAGAAGCTCGAAGCCTGCGCTCTGTACGCCTCGCAGATCCGACACGCACCCGATCAGCGATCGATCGAATCCCTCCGCGCGTTGAGTGTCACTCGAGGCCACGCCATGGGCTTCAACCACGCCGAGGCGTTCATGCTCATTCGAGAATTGGTCGGGTAAGGCACACGGTGCGCGTAGCGGGGCGTACCCAACCCGAGCCGCGGGCTTGAGCCCGCGCGATGTCGCGCTCGTCCGGTCGGCGCCAACGGCGCTCGTTTCTTCGCGCAGACTGAAGTCTGCGGCTCAGTCTTGTGAATCAAGTTGAAAACCTGACCTGGGGGACCGCTCGGCTACAAGACTATCTGATGACCGGCAGCGATAGCGTCAGGTCGTGCGCTGCGTCGTGGCTCTCCACGGGCAACGCGGGTTCTGATATGGCGGTAACGGGTTCGGGCGCGATCGTCGCCGGTGCGGTCTTCTGCAAGACCACACCACTGGCTTGCGTGCTCGCAGGTACGGCGCTCGCGAGCCCGGCGCGTGCAGCAATAACAACCGGTGCACGGGAGCGTCGGTATCCGATCAGACCCGCCACGCGCGACCACGCCCTGGCATACCATGGCTGGCGCGCCTCGATCATTCCATGAGCCGGGTGGGGCGACATGCACACCCAGTGGTAGAAACGCGTGAGGAGGAACCTGAAGTGGGCGTACGAGCGGATCGCCAGCAGATTCCGAATCAGAATCGTTGGTCGCAGATGGAACCGGAGGAACGCCCCGCGCTTCAGCGACATCAATTCCCCACGGGTCATCCCCTTGGGAGTATAGGGAGCTGTCATAAAGAGGAAGTTGTCCCAGTCGACGTCCTCGAGCTCGCCGTCCCGCACGAGCTGTTTGTAGCTCGACGTTCCCGGCAGCGGCAGGTAGGTGAAGAAGTTCGCCCGCAGCAGATCGAGCTGTCGCGAGAGCCGAATCGTGTCCTTGATCGTCTCGCGCGTTTCACCCGGAAAACCAAGGATGAAGAAACCGGCGACATCGAGAC
Source organism: Planctomycetota bacterium (assembly GCA_022563055.1). The sequence continues at coordinate 9,704 of JADFOB010000004.1, read as the reverse complement.
CATGCCGGCGGATGAGGGCGACGTTCTCACGCATCTTCGCGACCGTCGTCGCCTTCTTCATCGCCTTGAGAATCCGGTCGTTGCCGCTCTCGACCGCTACCGAAACGACGTAGACGCCGGCCGCCTTCATCAACTCCAACAGTTCATCGTCAAGCCAGTCCATGCGGATGCCGTTGGGCATCGCGATGCTGATCCCGAGATTCAGATCAATGATCATCTGCATGACCGACTTGGCGTACTCGATGTCCATCGTGAAGTTGTCGTCGACGATGTGAATCTCGCGTATGGCGTAGCGATAGTACAAACGCTGGATCAGGTCGCGCAGGTAGTCCAGGCTGTGGTGTCGGAGAGTCTTACCCGAAATGATCGGCGCGGAGCAGAAGGTGCAGGAGTAGGGACAGCCGCGTGTCGTGATGATCGGACAGATCGGAAACTGATCGTAGAACGCACCGTGCTGTGATTCCGGGTAGGTGTCGGGTCTGATCAGATCGATGGCCGGCAAACCGATCGAATCGAGATCGCTGATCAGCATTTGCTTGTTGGCGATCACGCGTCCGTCGCGCCGCCACACGACACCGGGAATACCCTCGAACGTCTTGGCGCCTTTTTCCAACGCATGCAGGAACGGCGGAAAGGATTCCTCGCCTTCACCGCCGAACCCGAAGTCGAGGTCTGCGCCGAAGTCGTTCATCGCCCCGACGGAATCCGACGACATGTGCGCCCCGCCCACCATCGTCACGATCCGCGGCGATACTTCCCTGACGGCGCGCAGGATCCGTTTGACGTTCGGAATATCGAAGGTGTAGCACTGAATGCCGACGAGGTCGGGCTGTGTCACCTCGACGATCTTGCCGAGCTGTTCGGGCGTCGTCTTGGCTTTGATGCAATCGAAGATGTCGACGTCGTGATCGCGGCGGATCTGCTGGGCGAGGTAACCCAGACCCAACGACGGCTGAATGTGGTCACTCAGGTTGTTCGGCTTGACGAGCATCACGCGCATGGACTGACTCTCCGGTCACACATACGGCTTGAGCGTGGCGCATCGGTCCGCCAACGACAGGTGTGTTATCGGAGCCGTCTAGTGGCCGCTGAACTACAATCCCTAATGCGGAAACCCCGGTGATCCAGCATCATCCCTCGACAAGCATCCGATAAGACAGATGGGGCGACGCGGGTGTGACCATACTTTGTGGCACCGGCGTGTTTCCGGCGAAGCAAGGCTGTGAAAGAACCACAGAGACACCGAGACACAGAGAGGAAAGAATGGCAAGAGGCAACAGGGACACGGTCTGTTCCCTCTTGCTTTGCCGCCTTTTCTTCTCTGTGTCTCGGTGTCTCTGTGGTGTTTTGGCTTTTAGCAGGTGGCCTGATCGTGGGATCGGATCACCCGTCTGAGGCACGACCTGCGTTGTGCATCCAGCACGTACCAAAGTTGTGCCGGTCCGAGGCTGCCGACGTGAATGCCGTAGGGTGTGGCGTGACTATTTCGGTCTTGTCCCCGAGGATGGCTACACCCAAGAAGGCCGACAGTTGCGGTCGCGGGGGCGGGCTCATAAAATAGGATGTGTGGTGGCGACCGGAATTCGCACGCGAACCGACGCAGGAGAGCGATCGTGACTCATCAGGATCAAGCGGGACCGAATCTCTTTACTTCAGAATCGGTCTCGATGGGCCATCCGGACAAGATGGCCGACCAAATCTCAGATGCGCTGTTGGACAGCTTGCTGGAACACGATCCGTACGCACGGACAGCCATCGAGACCCTCGTCGCCACCGGCTTGGTCGTCATTGCCGGTGAAGTCACCGTTCACAACGAGGCAGCCAGGGGCGCGCTGGGTCGGTTCGAGGAGACCGTCCGCCGCACGATCCGGGACATTGGATACGTCGATCCCGATATCGGCTTCGACTATCGCTGCTGCGCGGTGCTGCAGGCGATTCACCCCCAATCGCCCGACATCAGCCAGGGCGTCACCGAGGGCGAAGGGCTGCACACCGAGCAGGGTGCCGGGGATCAAGGTTTGATGTTCGGATTCGCGTGCGACGAGACCGAATCGCTGATGCCCCTTCCCATCCACTTGGCACATCGACTGGTCGAGCAGCTCGCTCGGGTGCGGAAAACACAGGAAATCACCTGGCTACGACCCGACGCAAAATCGCAAGTCACCGTGGCCTACGATGATGACGACAATCCCACGGGGCTCGAAACGATTGTCATTTCCACCCAGCACACGGAGGCTGTGGTCGACCCGAAGACGAACCGGATGACCGAGGCTGCGCAGGATGAGATTCGCGAGAAGATCATCAACCCCGTGGTGCGGCGAGAGTGTCCAAACTTGCGCTCAAACAACGTCACCATCCACATTAACCCGACTGGACGCTTCGTCATTGGCGGACCACACGGGGATTCCGGGCTGACAGGCCGCAAGATCATCGTCGACACCTACGGCGGACGCGGGCGCCACGGCGGCGGGGCGTTCTCCGGCAAGGATCCCACCAAGGTGGATCGCTCCGCTGCGTACATGGGCCGGTACATCGCCAAGAACATCGTCGCCGCCGGGCTCGCCCGCCGCTGCGAGATCCAGCTTGCCTACGCCATCGGGGTGGCCGATCCTGTCAGTGTCCGAGTCGAGACGTTTGGAACCAGTGAACTCGAACCGAGACGACTGGAACGGATCGTCCGGGATGTTTTCCCCCTCACGCCAAGCGGCATCATCGACTACTTGAATCTGCGGCGTCCGATCTATCTCGAGACCGCCCGCCACGGGCATTTCGGGCGCGAGGGTGACGGCTTCACCTGGGAAAAAACCGACAAGGTCACTGCCCTGCGCTCCGCCGCCGACCTCCTACAGACCGTGTAGAAACGGGTCCGCCTCCGGATCGTGGCTATATTTGCAAACCCAGGGCGCGCAAACCGAGCCCCGAGCGCAAGCGACGGGTACCTCGCGCGCACCCTGCGAACCACCCGCGTCTGACCATTATCAACTCGACCGCCCGAGCTTCCGATAACGTCTTTGGACTGCGCGCCCTCAGCATCTCGATGCGATCGGCGTACCCCGCGCGCCCACGGCGCTTGGGGAGGCAAAGGAGGTCGTTATGGTAGACACGCCGAGCAGCCCGGAGTCGCATCGACTGTCAGTTCGCAAGCGGCTTCTGTTTGTCTTTATCCTGCTGCTCGCGGGCATGGGGCTTGCGGAGTTTGGCGCCCGGGTTGTCGACGCCACCACGGGCATCTCCGTCGATGAGCACCGCACCCGATACCGCACACGCCGCGCCCATCGGCTGGAACTCGCGTGGCAGAGCCAGCGCAGTGATTATCCCTATCTGCCTTTCATTCCCAATCCCGAAGACCACCGCGTGAACGAACTGGGGTTTCGCGGCGAGGAGATCACCCGCCGGAAACCACCGGACACTTACCGCATCGTCTGTCTGGGCGGATCGACAACGTGGGATGGATACCCCGCTCTTCTGCAGGACGAGCTTCACGACGACTTCGCCCGGCGCGGACTCGACCTCGAGGTGATCAACGCCGGCAACATCTGCTGGACCTCGATGGAATCGGTCATCAACTTTATCACGCGATGCCTTCCGCTCGGACCCGACGCGATTATCGTGTACAAGGCTGTCAACGACGCGGTGCCCGCCTTCGGCGACGCCCATTCGCCTGATTATTCACACTGGCGCGGACGATTGGAGAAGAACACGCCGCTGTTCTGGGACAAGTTGCCGTTGTGGTTGGATGCTTCCGCCGCCTACGTGGGATTCCGGGCCGTGTTCGAGCGGAAAGTGGCGACGGTCGATTTTGGCGCGATGGTCTCCAAGTACCGCGTCGATTTTGAGAAGGACCGGTACCACGGAATGGAACCGTTTCGTCAGAACCTCTATACGCTCATTTCGGTTGCCCGGGCCCGGCGCATCGAGAGCTTCCTCTGCACGTTCGTCTTCAACGACGACTATGAGTTCAAGCACTCGCTGAAGCGCTGGAGCGACGCCGTCGCGGACGCCAATGAAATCACGCGATGGTACACCGATCGATGGGATGACGTCCATCTTATCGACACAGCCGCCGCCTTGAAGGGCGGCAACGATTGGATGTCAGACTTTTGTCACTTCACGCCGCAAGGGCAAGTCACGTTCGTTCGCTACATCGCCGATGGGATCCGCCCCCACATCGACCGGTTGATCCAACGTCGTGGTGATCCCCTGGACATCGCAGCGTTTGTTCCCCACGGGCAACCCACACTCGCCGGCGGGCTACTCTCTCCACGCCACGGCAACCGTGCAACGCCGCATTCGCCGGACTAAAACACCACCGAGACACCGAGAAGAGGTCAACGGTTTCGACGTTTCGACGTTTTGACGTTTTGACGTTTCGACGTTTCGACGTTTTCCTTGTGGTTCTTTCCTCGTCGCGCCCGCCCACTTAACCGGGAAAAAGGACGGCGCGAACCTCTGCCACGGACTCAGGCTGTTGGGGTTGGGCGAGCGCGCGACCGAACCCTCGACGTTGCGCCCGCCACTGTTCGACATAGCGGTCAAAGAGTGTGGGACTCAGTAGCATCGCGGTCGGATGCTTCAGTCGAAGGTCGTTCGCTATGGCTCCAAGCAAGCGGCGCCCGGCGGTTGTCAGATCCAGTTTCTTGAGGAGGTGTTGATAAAGCTGTCGCGGATCACCCTGGCTGGCTCGGCAACCGCGTCGCTGCTGGCGGCGCGTCAGGCCATACGCCAAGACGACAATCGCCGCCGTCACCGCAAGCACGAGCATGATGGATAGAAACGACCCGCCCTCACGAAAGTGCTCAGCCACGCTGCGCTGAATCTCTGTCAAGTCATTGGCACCGACTAGCACGATTGCGGCGATCACGAATCACCTCCCGCCTGAGATTCCGGGCTAAGCAGCGCCGCCGACTCCTTTGGCACCGCACCGGATACTTGCGGCGAGTCCAGCTCGTGAATGATTCGCGTGGCGCGCTCCCGAACCCGTTTGTCGGGGTCGTCGCGGCCCATTGCCTCCAGGCGCTCCACGAGCGAGGACAGACAGAGCCGCTGAACAACCCAAAGCGCGCTAAGCCTCGATGCGCGGGACGAGTCGTCCAGCATCTCAAGCAGAACCTCGCCCGCGCGGTGAAGCTCGGTCCGCAGCAGCGATTTCACCGCATTGGCCCGGACCCGGTTGTCGGGCGAATCCAGCTTTTTGTCGGTCACGGCGATACGATCATCGATATCGAGCGTGTCGAGGACTTCGATTGCGTTGGCCTGCACCCGCGCGTCCGGGTCGTCCATCGCGGCGCGAAGCACACGGTAGCTCGTGGGTCCGGGCAACTCCACAAGCAGTGTCATAGCCAGACTTCGCACGAGCGGATCGGGATCGTGCGTCAGGCGATAGACCTGCTCATCGAATTGCGCCACAACTCCCAGCGCTTGTACCATACGCAGCGCCCGCGCCCGGTCCGTGGCCTGTCGGCTCACGCAGCGCGCGCGGAGGAACACCCACGCTCGCGCCTCGCCCGATCGCATGGTCGCCAGCAGCTCCGATCGCTTCGCAGGCGCCGCGCGATCAAAGGTGTGCCAACAGGTATCCATCGCTTGCTGGATGGCCGCGTTTTCCTCATCCATCGCGGGCGCGTCGCCGCCGACGCCTTGGGCAGTGGCATCGGGTCTGCGCTGTTGAAGCTCGCGCCCGGCCATCGCAGCCAATTCGTCGGACCCTCGCACAGCGACCGTACCGAGCAAGTCCGTGGCTGAGTCCGAGGGATCCGACACGAGTTGTCGGATCACCGCGCGCCCCAGCTCGTCATCATCCGTCTCGATCAATTCCTGGTACAAGGCCATTTTGCTTTCGTGGGATCCGCCCACGGCATCGATCATCCGGACCGCAGCCAAAGCCTCGTGCTCTCGAAGATCATCGAGCCGACCCACACAATCACAAAGCCACCGCCCACCGCGAATCCAGCGGCACCCGCGTTGAACCTCGGGATCGTCGAGCATCCATACCTCACCCAGGATGGCGCGTATAAAAGCTGGATCCCGCGCCTCGGTGATCGCGCGGGCAGCCGTCGTTCGAAGCGCCGGCATGGTCAGCGCCGTCAGCGCAAAGCGGGCCATCCTCGCGTCAATCGTTCCCGTGAGCAGGTCGCGCAGTGCCCGGGCGATCTTTGTGCGGCGTTCCTCGAGTTTGGAACGTATGGCGTCCGCAACGCGATCCGCCATCGAGGCGGCGGCCTCCAACACCATGGGTTGAAGATGGGATTCCCACCTGGCGATTCCGACTCGCAGCGCCTGGGCGAGGTGCTCACCTTGATCATGCGGCGCATGATCCGCACCCTCATCCCGACCCTCATCCTCGCCCTCGCCCTCTTCAATAATGGCAGCGTGGGCAGCGTGCGATCGACTTGTATCACTTTCGATCCACCGTTGGACCATCGCGTGCAGGCCCGCCGCCGCTCGCTCGCGCGTCTTGGCGCAGCGCGACTTGAGTGCCTCGCCTAGAAGGTAGGCCAGTTTGCAGGTGTGACTCCGCACGATCACGTCGATTGCCCCGGCGCGCTCCTCGAACGTCGGGAGCGCGACAGCCAACCGTATCGCGGGGAACAGATCACCAACGTGATCCAGAAGTAGATCCTGGAGGTCGCTCGGATACCGCCGGAATCGCCCGACGATGATAGCCAGCGCCGATGGGTCCGCACAGTCGATCAGCCGCTTCAGTGCGATCGGCCTGGCCGGAGGGTCCAACTCCGCAAAGGCCTCCACCAGAGCGGCATCGACCGCACCGCCCTGCTCGTTCTCGAGCAGCAAAAACGCCGTTGGTAAGTTTCCTGCGGTCATCACCGGGGATATCGGCGATTGCCCGTACGCTGCTTGTGGCGAATGTTATCGCAGATCCTTCTCGAAGATCACGACGTTGTTGGCACTGTCGGTGTCCCACCGGATACCGACCAAATCGTAGCCTTCCGTGATCGCCACGTGGAGCATGGGGCGATGTTGGTTCTGGCATTCAAATCGGATAATGCCGTAGTGATGGTCCTGCGCCCACGCCTGCTGGGCCTGCATCAATTGTGTGGCGATGCCCGCGCGCCGAAAATCGGGAAGCACGCCCGCCACCCAACTGAAATATGTCGACGGAGTGAGCTCAAACCCAACGATGAACCCCACCGGGCGATCCTCGAGCGTCGCGATCAACATGCTGATATTCCGCCTGCCGGCGAAACGGCGGCGGAAAAGCTCTTCGTCCAGGGGCGGGCTGAACACCTCGTTATAGAGCCCCACCACCAACCCCGCCTCCGACGTTCCCACAGGTTCTATCTTCGCGTTCGCCATTGTCTGTCTGAACCCTACCGTTCCCTTTGGAAAGTAGCGGCCGCCCCCCGTGGCGGCCGTAGAGCACCGCACTGCGCGAACTCGGGAAGCGATCGCCGCGGTTCTCAGCGGGCTTTTCCACCTCGATTCCTTTTCATTCTAGTCTCGCGCCGCAGGGTCGGGAACGGGCTGTCACCGCTTTGTCCCGAGTGATCCGCGACGATCCGCATCGGCGATCAGGTCCGAGAATATCGTGGTAATGAGGCCGCGCTACTTGTTTCTCATGGGGCGACCACGAAAAAGCCCGTTCGCGCGAACTCGTTGCACGATTCCCAGCGGTCGGCTAGGCTCTTGGCCCATGGCGATCCGAACGATTCGGCCCCTGCGCGCTACCATAACGGCTGCCTTGGTGGCGATCGGATTGGTCGCGGTTGCCGGGTGTCGAATTCTCCCATCGCGCCACGCCGCGCCGCCTATCCAAACGGACCGCCTCATGCAGGCTTACGACGACCTGGGCGGCGGTCGCTTCGTCGTGATTGCCGATTTCGAGAACCCCGCGCACATGGAGTTGTTCCAGTTGATCAGCGTCTCCGATAAGGCGGCGTGCGTGCTGGACACGAAGGGCGGGCGAGTCGAGACCGGTCGTGCAGCCATGCGGTTCACCGCCGGCTCCCCGGACGATACCGTTGTCATCACGAATACCGGCGCCACCAATTGGTATTTGAAGCGAGATTGGCGCCCCTACGATCTCTTCCTGATGGCGGTCGAATCACCGCGGTCCGGTCTCTGTGTCGAGGTGACCATCACGACGGGGCCTGTCGAATTGCGATCCAGCGTGCACTCCTCGATTCCACTGGATAAGGGGTGGAACTTTGTGCGGCTCGATCTGGCGGAGGTGGGCGAGCACGTTCCGCTGGACGATGTCCGCGAGATTCGCCTGTCCGTATCGGGTTCGGACCAACCACGGACCCTCCATTTCGATGACCTGATCCTCACCGGCAACCGCGTGGACCTTTTCGGTGATTCCCGCAACACGGCGGGCGCGCTGTACGTGCAGCGCGTGGGGCGACGATGGAACATCGGCGCGGGCGGGCGGTTCGAGATTACGTTGGCCAACGGGCAAATCGTAGGCTGGTACAATCTCGCGCAAGATCCGTACCGCCAACGAAACCTCGTAGCCCAAGCGACGCTCGGACCAAGTCCGCTTGTACTATCGGGTGACGCCGCGCCGGTCGACGGGTTCGCCGCGCTGGGCGAAGCCGTAGCCGTCCACCCACGAGTGGAAGAGGCCAACGCGGTACGCGTCGTCGTAGCCTGCGACTGGCGGTTTGTCGAGGGTTCCGACGCCGCGCTTTGGGCTGGGACTCCGTTGGATCGACCGTTCCAGCGATGGGTCTATACGATCTACGCAACAGGTCAGATCTACGCAGCCGTCGAATGCACAGCCCGGACGGACTCCTGGTCTCCATCGCATTTGGGGCTGGCTGTCGAGCTTACCGCGACGGCTGCGGACGGCGTGCAGACGCATACCTCCTCCGATCCAGCCCAGCCGCCGGCTTACGCCTTGGCCCGAAGCGAGACCGCGGATTACGCCCTGCTCTACGCGATGGCAGACCCCCGCGACATGACGGTCAGCCAAACACGAACGGAGCAGGGCAAACGCCGCGTGTCGTTTGTCGCAAGTGCGAGTCTTACAGGCAAGAACGTCGAGCGGTGGGTCTGCCAACTCTTGCTGGGATCAGCCGGGGCTGTTTCCTACCGGGAGGCGCTCGCCCGCGCCGGCGACTACTGGCAACCAGGGGCTCTGGAGCTTGAGCTCGGCTCGCCCGTCACCGCCGGTGCGCCGGATCTTACGCCGCAGGGATTTGATCGGGCTTCGGGATGCCATGTCATCGCACCGGATCGGGGGCGGGTCCGGTTTGTGATTGACGGTCGGGAGCACCCGCGTTTCTCACCGGCGTTCAAGATCATCGACTCGGAGGGTCTGGATGCCTGGGTCTATGTGAATCATCTGATCTTCCATCCGATTGCACACGACGTGGACGGCAACTTGATCTTCCAGCTTCCAGACGTCGTAACCGATCGGACCACGGTCGAAGTGCTGCTCAGACCCCCGCCGGCGCAACGTCCGTGACGGAATCAGTGCTTGGGGTCGCAGGCTGAGGCCTGCTCGAAAGAGACCGGTAGCTGCTGGTGCCCCCGCATGTGTTGAGTTCGCAACTCAGGGTGTCATTCCGTACAAGGTTCCAGTAAGCTCCGACCCTCTTTGTGTCGGGGCGCCCTTGTGAGGGTGATTCTTTGGCGGGGTGTCGAACCTGTGCTCATCGGTCTTCTCTTGGACGGGTACAGGCAGCATCGGGCGGTACGCCGCGCCGTGAGCTTGTTCGATGCGCCGCCCGGAGATTCCCGCT
>JADFOB010000193.1 GCA_022563055.1 Planctomycetota bacterium | reverse complement strand
CCGGCGACTACTCGGGAGGGCCCGGTCCACTTCCTCCTTGTTTCGCACGCGCCACGGTGATTCAACAAGGGCATCCGCCGTTGCCCGTGGTCCTGGCTGCCGGTACCGCCAGCATCTGCGGGCAGGAGTCTCTGCACGCCGAGAATCTTCGGGCGCAGGTGCACGAGACCTTCGACAACCTGGCGAATCTCGTTCGAGCCGCCACCGACACCTGCGCCGCGGCTGACGCAAGCCCGACCTCAGACGTGGCGGTTTTGTTGCATCAGTTCCGAACCCTGCGCGTCTACTACCGGCACCGGGAACATATCGATCAGCTCAAGACGCTCGTGCAAGCGTCCGTACCCCAGGTGGACAAGATCGAGTTCTTTGAGGCGGAGATTTGCAGGCCGGAGCTTCTCGTCGAAATCGAGGGCACCGCCGACGTGCTAGCCTGAGTTGCGCCCTACCACCGTTTCCAAACCATCGCCGGTAGCGCCACCGACATGGTCTTGAGGCGACTCACAAAGTTCTCATAGGGATGGCGGAGGCACTTGAACGCCCAGCGTGGCGAGAGGTAGAAGGCACGGTATGCGCGCTTGGCGGCTGCGCGGATTTCGCGGTTCGAGAAGTCGGGGTAGTCAGGTTCGCCATCCTCGTTTAGCCAGCCGTTCTCCCGACATGTCTCGTAGAACGGCGTGCCCTCCAAGACGTTGGCCAGTTGGAACTGGGCTGTGTGCGGGTCGAGGCGCTTGGCGAACCGGATGGTGTTGTTGACGGTCTGGGCGGTCTCACCGGGGAATCCGATCGCAAAATCCGCATGAACGCGGAGTCCCGCGCGTTTCGCATTGTGGGTGAACTCCTCCATGATCCCAATCGTTACGCCCTTGCGAATGTTCTTGAGAATCCCAGGGTCGCCGGATTCATACCCCACGTGCAGGTTGCGGAAGTTCGCCCGTTTCATGAGCTTCATCGTGTCATAGCTCAGGTTGCAGCGGGCATAGCACGACACCGGTATCTTGATCTTCTGTCTGATCTTGAGCTGGGCGAGATCGGCTGCGCGATCGTCGGTGAGCATGTCGTCCTGGATCATGATCGACCGGACTTTCGGCAAGTCGCGCTCGATGTAGGCAAACTCCTCGACGACGTTCCGGGCGCTGCGCAGATTGTACGTCTTACCCTTGATGAACGTATGAACCCACAGGCAGAAGGTACACTGTCCCCACACGCACCCGCGACCGCTCATTAGATCGACAAATGGGTGGAACTCGGAAATCGTCTTGTAATTACGAAGGTCCAGGTGCTCGGCAAAGAAACGTGAGACGAAAGGGAACTCGTCCAACTGTTCCGGTGTCAAGTATGGGCGAGACTCATTCCTCACAACCGCATCACCTTCTCGGTGGAGCAGGTTTTTGATGGTGGTCGGTTCGGCGCCGGCTGCCAGTTCCGCCAGCGCGTGGTCAAACTCACCCTGGATTCCATAGGTGACCGCTCTTGCCTGTTCGAGCGTCCGGGTCGCGTGCGCGGAGTAGTAGGTTCCCACGAGCACGGTGAGGCAGCCGAGGCTCTCGGTGAAGCGATCGGCTATTTCAACGTCGTTCACGCGGCTTTTCTGGCCGGTATAGACGACGAGCATATCGGGGCGCCATTCGGTGACGAAGCGCTGCGTGGCTTCATGGTCCAGGTGAGACGCGGGTGCATCGACGAGCGCGACTTCATGTCCGCACTTCTCAAGCCACGCCCCGGCATAACCCAACCAGAGCGGATACCACTGCGCAGCCGACAGGGAGACGAAGTCGCAGCGGGCATTCCGCATGTAGTCCTTGAGATACGGCGGTGACAATAACAGAATTCGCATGGCGTTCTATGCCTTACAAGCCTCGAAATACATTATCTGTTCGACGGACCAGGCTGTGTTGTCGAGGTTGAACTCGCCGTTCTCGACCTGCACGTATTCGATGAATCGGTCCCCCAATGTTTCTTGAATCTCCACGTTGAAGTCCGGGGAGATCAACGCTCGAATGTTCGGCGCGACGGCCTGCGCGGCGCTTGCGTTGTGCGCGGTCACCGATCGCCGCGCGGATGGAATGGTCAAAGTGCTCATGGGAGTCCACCAGCGTCCGAATTCGCAAGCTGTGGATCAGCTCGCAAAGGCGTAAGTCTTGGGGATGCATCCGCCTCTTGTGAGAGACGTTCGAACAGATGCGCGGACGCGTCGGCAATCTTGAATACATCAACCAGCCGGTAATTCCGCTTGAGATGGTCGATCCACTCCTGTCGCTCGCTCTTCCAGTCGTGCGTGAAGAGGAACCAGACACGTTGCTGATCAGCCATGAACTCGTCGAAACGCTCGGCAAATCTCGCTATGTTTCCACGATCGTCTGTTGGTTGAACGAGGACAGCGACATCGTCGCGCTTCCAGTAGTAGGGAACGGACCGAATGGCGTAGTAGGCGAAGATCCCATCCCCTTGTTGCGCGTGTTGATCGACGTATTGCAGAACGGGTCTGAGATGCTCGGTTTCGCTTGGATAGATCACCGTGTGCTTGAGGGCACGGGCCGCGGGATTCGCAAGGCACACGAGTACCAACAGCACCACCGGCAGAGATCGACCAAGCTGCGCGGCGATCCGACGTAAACCGCAACCGATCGCAATGCAGGCAACCGGAACAAGGAAGATCATCGAGAAGAAATGACCGTAGGGCCACAGTCGCATAGCGCCCACCACGACCGTCGGAATCAACATGAGGGCGGTCGCTGCGAGTAGCGCCGGCACACGCTTCCAAAGAAGTGTCACCGCAGCGGCAATCAGAAGCAACTCATACGCGGCAATCAGCGTGTCGATCGGCGCATAGAGCGGGGCCACGCCGAGCACGTAGCGTAACACTCCATAGCTATGCGAGACGAACCACCCAAGCAGCGTCGACACCTGATAATCGACGGGCCAGGCACCACCATCAATGCCGTAGGTCACGGCGGCTGCTTGCCGAAGTTCACATCCGGACAACCACCAGTACCACAGCAGGAAGATCGGAATGAGCGCGACCCCACCCCCACAGAGCAAACGCAATGCGCGACGCCCATCCTTCGGATGTCGGACGGCCTTGAATCCCAGGACGACCATCCAGCCGAAGACCACCAGTGGCGCGGTATACATGATGCCGAAGGCAAGCACCGAAAGACCAAGAAAAATGAGTATCTTGCGCCGCGAAAGGTGCTCAAAAGCCGCCAAACCCGCCCAGGTCACGAGCACGACCATGAACACTTCCACGCTCGATTCCCGTACCAACCGGGAATGGAACACCAGCTCGCCGTGACACGCAGCGACGGCCGCGACACACACGCCGGACCAGGTATCCACGTACTTACGCGTCAGGAAGAACAAGGCGACAACGCAACCGATTCCACTCAGCGCGCTGGGCAACCGCATCACCAACTCGCCGTCGCCGATCGTGCGTTGAACCCCCCAGAGCAGTGCATACTGCAAAGGAGGTGACCAGCGTATGCGGCCCAGTGTCCCCGACCAGGAATCCAATACGCGAAACACCTCCGCGTGGTTCAGGCTGTCGTGACCGAGGAATACCAGACGGACCACGACGGTAAACCCGATGACCAGCGCCAAACACCAGCGCCAGTCCCACGCATCCGCGCGATCGGTCTCGACTAAACCGGGGTTGGAGGTGATGCAGGTTGACATTCGTTCTTCGAATCTCAGGTCAAGTGCGTGGTGATCACGAGATAACAACAGGGGTTCGCGGAAGCGAATCGACCGTACACAGACAGCGTACGGTGCATCCGATGCCGATCCACTTCGGCGCATGCCCCCCAAGCGTATGTTCCCGTCGCCACCGATGCGCGCACACTCCGCGGGGCCGCGGCGCTGGCGCGCCCATGGC
>JADFOB010000192.1 GCA_022563055.1 Planctomycetota bacterium | reverse complement strand
CACGGTGCACGTCGCCGGCGATGAGTTTCAGCTTGGCGTTCTCAAACGTCGCTCCGCACTTGTTGATGATGCTCACCCACGCTCCAACATCGAGCACGCCGCTGTTGGCGTCGCGCCCTTCGGTAAACACGACGTTATAGTCCGCCCACCAGGTGATCGCCTTCGTTTCGTAGGACACCCGCGTGCGATGAACGCCGGGCTGCGTTGTGGTGATGTCCCACACCAGCGTAGGCTTGGTGATCAATCCGCCCGGTAGTTCGGGGAAACGCACATTCGTATAGCCGTTGATCACCTGCACCCCACCGTCGGCCGTCTTGAGAATCAATCCGCCAGCGGTGCTCAGCAGCGTGCCCGTGATCCTTTCGATCTTTTCGCCGTGGGCTTGTTCGACGGTGATCACCCGATCGAGGTATCGCAGCATGAGTTTGTCTCGGCTGACCAGGTCGAACTCGAAGTTCTGTTCCAGCACGTGGGTTCCGGTGGGATCGGTCAGTGAAGAAAAGGAAACCGTGGTCGGGTCGATGTGGGCGGCGACATCGGTGAATCGAATCGTGCTTCGGCCGGGCCCGAGCGTGACCGGTCGTTCATGCTTGATGATCGCATACCCCGGAATCCGCTGGGCGAACTGCGCGGCGTTTAGCCTGCTGCCGAGGATAGGGCGGTATAGTTCCGGCGGTACCGCTCCGGGTGTGGCTGTGCTGTAGATGGTCAGAGCGACCGATTCGTCTCCGTCGGCTGCCACGGCAGACCCGCAAAGGCCCAAGGCCATCACGCCGATCACCAAGAAACGCGGAGCACGAGCCGCATACGAAACAAACTGCGTAACTGCCGCTAGTACGTCACATCTGGAAGGATTCATTCGCATGCACATGGTTTCAACCTCGCTATAGCGGTTCTTAGCCGGTGTCTTGTTGCCGACCGGTTAAGAACCGGTCCTACATGTCTTAAGATCGTTTCATAATTGGTGTAATCGCTTTTGGCAAGAGTCCGGACGTTTCAAGGATACTGTTGTACTCCACCACACACTTAGATGCACGAACGGCTCCGAGGTTTCATAGAAACCTTCAGAATCAAACAAGACTTTGGTACCCAACGTAAAGAATACACCGGTAGGATGCCGGCACCACACTCCGTATTGGGAGTCTAGTGCAGCGTCACAGCTCAATCTTCGGGTTACGGTTGCCCGCACCGCCGGAACCGGGCGCGCGGGTCAGAGCCCACCGCGCTAGCGGTGGGACGGGTCCGCGGGCTGGCGCCCGCGGCTCTGATGTCGTAACGAACCCGTACGTTTAGGCGTGACAAAGCACTAGAGCGCCACGGACCCCCAGCTTCGGGGTCGAAGCTGTTGGCCTTGACAGGTGGCGACCGGTCACTATAATACTGATGAGAGATAGTTGTGCTTATTGTCTGGCATTGATACTTCAAGAAGTGTGGGTCGGGACTCCGGTCGCCCAACGCGTTCGGCTAGCGACCCATGAGTGAGGAGGACAATCGCCGATCTCTTGCCGGGTTTGCCCGGCGTTAGGAAGTTCGCGATTGCCGTGATTGGGCTTTCGTCCGTAGCGAGGTTATCGGTTCTTGCGGGTAGCGGGCACGGCGCTGACTTTGGTTGCGGTCCGCTTCCAGCGAGGAGGGTTTACCCTTCCTGGTTGAGGTGTGAGGCGCGTTATCGACAGGCGGCGGTTTCCGGGAGTTGGGATTTCGTCGGCCGTTTGCTCACGAGTGTTTTTCGGCTCGGGTTATTTGGCTT
The DNA here is from genome assembly GCA_022563055.1 of Planctomycetota bacterium. The sequence continues at coordinate 2,126 of JADFOB010000192.1, read as the reverse complement.
TCTGTCGCTGGTGCGTGCCGATGTGAAGCGCCGGTGCCAAGCACCCAGCGCGAGATTGGCGCAGCGCACCGGGAGCGTTCCCGACACCTCATCGGCTCCATCTTTTCACCTCGCGCCTTGGGACGAAGGCATCTCGCGGTTCGTCTACCCGCCCTTTCGCCGGTACCGCACACCCGAACTAGACAAAGATTCATCGGTAGCTCTGCCGAGCGTGCCATGGCGCGCTCGGTGGTTGGCCCGTCTCGGTGTAGACGAGCGTTCCGGGCCACCCCCTGAGCTGCGATGTTCACGCTATAACGGATCGAGGTTTTATGAACACATTTGTGCTGGCGACAGTTGTCGCGGAAATGTCGGTATCCGACGTGCTTCCCGGCGCCATTGGCTGGATCGTCGGTCTTGGGATTGGATTGGTGGTGGCGCGCTTGCTGGTTGGGCGCCGCGTGGAAGCAGCGCGGGAGAAGGCGGACCGCACGGTTGGAGAGGCGAAGGCCCAAGCGGAAGTGGTCCGCCGCACGGCGGAGGTGGAAGCGAAAGAGCAGTTTCTGGGTGGGCAGGAGCAGCTTCGGCACGAATCCACGGAGATGCGCACGGAGTTCAAGGATGTCGAGAAACGGCTCGCCAAACGGGAGGACAATCTCGAGGCGAAGCTCGACACGCTGGACACCAAAGAGCGAAACCTCGAGCAGACGCGCAGTCGCCTCGAGACGCGACTCGAACAGGTTGATCAGCGGGAGGTGGAGGCTGAGGGTTTGCTGGCACGGCGTAAGGAGCAACTGCTCCAAGCGTCCAGAATGACCATCGACGAAGCCAGGGGTACCGTTCTGGGTGATCTCAAGGTTGAGCTGGAACATGAGGCAGCCGTGCTGATCGAGGAGTCGGTGGCGACGGCCAAGGATGAGGCGCTCCAACGCTCCCGCGAAATCATATTGACGGCCATCCAGCGCTACGCGGGCGAACACACCTGCGAGAGTACGGTCTCCACCGTCGAAATTCCCTCCGACGACATGAAGGGTCGGGTCATCGGACGGGAAGGGCGTAACATCCGGGCCTTCGAGCGGGCGACGGGTGTTGACGTGATCGTCGACGACACGCCCGGTGTGGTTGTGGTAAGCGCTTTTGATCCGGTCCGCCGTGAGACGGCGCGCCGTGCGCTCGAGCGTCTCGTCCAGGACGGGCGAATCCATCCCGGTCGCATCGAGGAGCTCGTCGCGCAGGTGCGCAAGGAGCTCGATGAGGAACTCCTCGAGGTCGGCAAGAAAGCGGCGATCGAGGCCAACGTCGGAGGATTACACAGGAAGCAATTGGACCTGCTGGGGCGCCTTAAATACCGGACCAGTTACGGGCAGAATGTACTACGCCACAGCATCGAAGTTGCCTTCTTGTGTCAGGCGATCGCAGATGAGCTCGGTCTGGACGGGCGGCTCGCACGCCGGTGCGGCTTCCTTCACGACATCGGCAAAGCCATCGCCCACGACGTGGAAGGCGGGCACCCCAAGGTCGGCGCGGACTTCTGCAAACGATACAACGAACGACCGGAGGTTCTCAACGCGATCGCGGGCCACCACGGTGACATCCCATCTACCAGCCCATTCACGCCGATCGTCATGTCCGCCGATGCGATCAGTGCAGCCCGTCCGGGCGGTCGGCGCGACTCGCTCGAACGATACGTGCAGCGCCTCCAGGAACTCGAGGAAATCGCCAGGGCGCCAAAGGGGGTGACAGAGGCCTTTGCCATCCAGGCGGGTCGGGAGATTCGTGTGATCGTCGATGCCAAGCAGGTCGATGACGCAACGGCGGCGAAGATCGCGCGTGACGTGGCGAAAGAGGTCGAGGAGAGGATGACCTACCCCGGCGAAATTCGTGTGACCGTCCTGCGCGAGGTCCGGGTGGTCGCGATGGCGCGCTAGGGCTCCGTCACGCTTGTTCTGACGAGTTGACTGAGCGATTTGTAGCCCAGCCGCCGTTGGTGTAGCCCAGCCGCCCTCGGCTGGGTGGGTGTCCAGACACAGCGGAGGGCCGCTGTGCCACACGGGCCAACCCATTGGGAACCGAGATGCCTGTGAAGATTCTGTGCGTGGGTGACGTGGTGGGTGGACCGGGCCGCCGTGTCCTGCGCGAGGCACTAC
>JADFOB010000191.1 GCA_022563055.1 Planctomycetota bacterium | reverse complement strand
AAACTCAACTTAAAACTTGCGATGTCGATGGTCGCCACCGGCTCGGTGCCGGTTCCGCCACCCACAACAGCGGCGGGGTCGGTTCCCGGCGTCTGCGGGCAGCCCGCGACCCAAGCAAGCGGCGCCAGCACCAGCACAATCCGGAAAGCTCCCGAAAACCAAACAGCTCGGCCGGGGCCGATAATCCATGAATCCATCACGCGATCACTCCGACATTTACAACGGTGTACGATCGAAGGAGTTATACGGGTAGTCCAAGAGACCTGTCAACAAAACAGCCCGAATTGCAGGCGTGGGGGTGTGAAAGGACTACACGGACGCCGAGACGCAGAAACAGGAGAACGGCAATAGTCAACAGGCAGGAGGAACACGCCCTCTTGCCTGTTGCCTCTTGCCTTGCTGCCCTTTCTTCTCTGTGTCTCCGTGTCTCTGTGGTATTCTGGTTCCGAGAAGGTGGCCTGTCGGTGGGATCGGCGGATGCTCGATCAGGCGTTTCCAACATTGAGGGATCCGAATCATCACCTAGAATGTCGCCGGCGGGCGAGGTGGTGCGGGTGTTGGCGCGGCGCCCGTGCCTTGACCGAGATTCCGGCGTGCCGGAGTGGAGTGTGCCATTGTCGGTTCCGGTCTCTGCGCCTCAACTTCCTGCGCGGTCGCTTAGCGGAGTTCGCGTGCTGGTTGTCGGACTCGGGCGCCTCGGTGGCGGTGTCGGCGTGACGCGCTGGCTCATCGACCAGGGCGCCGAGGTAACCGTTTCCGACCGGGCGACTCCCCAATCGCTGGCGGAGTCCGTGCGCTCGATCGACCATCCGGGCGTAACACTTCATCTGGGCGGGCACGATCTACACGATCCGGCTACCGCAGACCTCGCCGTCATCAACCCCGCAATCGACAAAGCGCGCTGCGAGATCTTTGGCGAGATCGTCCGGCGCGGGATTCCCTGGACCACGGAGATCAACCTGTTCTGCGAGCGGTGCCCCGCAATGGTCATCGGCGTGACGGGAACCTATGGCAAGAGCACGACCTGCGCCATGCTGGCCCATGTGTTGGAGGCCACCGATGATCCCCAACACGCCGGCAGCACCGTCTACCTCGGCGGGAACATCGGGCGATCGCTTCTTGGCGACCTTAAGCGGATGAAGAGGTCCGACGTGGTCATACTGGAACTGTCCCATCGCCAGCTCGAGGATGTGCCTCGCATTGGCTGGGTGCCGTCGCTGGCTGTCATCACGAATCTGTCCCCTCACCATCTCGACGATTATCCGAATGTGGATCATTACTACACCGCGAAACTGAACATCGCAGCCGATTCCAAAAAGGCAAATCGCGTGGTGGTGGGCGAGCTTGATGAGCAGGCCCGTGCGATCTTCGAACGCATCGTCCCTGCCAAGTCGGGACGGGTTCGGAGCGTGCAACCGCTGGATCCGCCTGTCATCCTGAACGTGCCCGGTCGACATAACCAAGGCAACGCAGCCTGCGTGCTCGAGGTATGTGCATATCTCTCGCGCGATCGGGTCGGTGTGCGCGAGGCGCTGCGATCCTTTGCCGGTCTACCACATCGGCTCGAGCATGTTCGGATACTGGGCGGGGTGGACTACTACAACGACTCCAAGTCGACATCTCCGACGGCCACGATCACAGCCGTACACGCTTTCGACCGTCCGGTCGTCGCCATCGTGGGAGGTCAGGACAAGGGTGTGTCACTGACCGCTTGTGCCCAGGTGCTCGCCCACCGATGTCGAGCGGTCATCTGCACCGGTCAGTCAAGCGCAAAGCTGGCTGGAGCGGTTCACGAAGCTCGCCAGGCACCGGCGAGCGCCGCTTCGGGCTCGGCGTCTCCATGCGCCTCGAATCATTCGCCCATCCGGCCCACAGACCGAGACCGGGAGGATGAATCGCTCCAGAGCCTCGCCATCCGGGAGGCTGCCACGCTGGAGGAGGCGGTGCGATTAGCCGGCGCCCAAGCAAGGAAGGGCGACGTAATCCTCTTTACGCCCGGCGCGCCGAGCTTCGACACCTACGCCAACTTCGCCCAGCGCGGCGATCACTTCATTAACATTGTGAACTCTCTGTGATGGGCGCGTAACACTTCCGGCGGCGGGGCAACAGTGGCTCCGGAACTCTGTAGCGCCGGCCCCCCGTGGCCGACGTAGAGCGCCGACACACCTGAAGTGATGGATGAAGTTCTGCAAAGTGTGCTCCCGACGTACGTCGGGACTGTGCCAGCAGTGCCGGTGGTCGTGACGCACTCGTGCGGTCAAGCGCACTGCTCACAGAGCAGTGGCACCGATCAAATCACGTGTGTCGGAGTACTAGTCCGCCGGTCTTGCCGATGAGACGGCAAGTTCTGCGCCAGGCGTAGGAGTTTTTGCGACCGCCGGCGCGACGCAACGTCCTCCGGGCAACATTCCTAACTTACTGCAATACAAAGAGTTACGGCGCTTTCCGCGGCGTCCCGACGGCGGTAGTCGCGTGTACGCGGACACCGTGGCACGCGCAGTGCTTTAACGCGAAGACGAGAGAACGTGCCCACGGCGCGTCAACCGAGTTGGAGTGCGACATGCGCATGACACAACCACAGCAGAGATTCTCAGAAAGTGTCGCGCCCTTGGCAGCGGACTTCGAAGCGATCGGACGGCGCGTCCGTAGCGAGACCTTCCAGGCGGTTGCGATGCACTTCCGGGATGTAGCGCTGCGGGCGGATGCCCACCCACGCGAGACTCAAGGCGGCGCGGACGACGGAACGCAACGCGCCGATCGAGGCGTGCTATGAGCAGTTACGGGTTATGGCTATCGGCGGCGGGCATGAAGGTGAACGATCATCGTCAGGCGCTGCTCGCCAACAACATGGCCAACGCGAACACCGTCGGATTCAAGCACGATCTTGCGGTTGTCATGCAACGAAGCGTCCAGAGCCGGGAAGCACCCAACGGGCTGAGCTTCGCGCACCCGATTCTGGACGGCCTGTCCGGCGGGGTCAACGTGCAACCTACGTTTCACAGCTTCGAACAAGGACCGATCGAACGCACCGGACGCCCACTTGACGTGGCGATCCAGGGCGAGGGTTTCTTCGAGGTGAGCGACGGCAAGGATACGCGGTATACGCGAAACGGCGAATTCTCGGTGAACACCAAGGGGGAACTCGTTCTGTCAGCGGGGGAGGGCCGCTGGAAGGTTATGGATGACGCCGGTGGCCCCATCGTCCTGGAAGCAGAGCTGGGAAAAGCTTCCATCGCCGGTGACGGCACGGTTCGCCAGGGTGACATTGTCGTGGCCCGACTCGGCATCAAGACGACGGACGATCTCCAAACACTACGAAAAATAGGGCAGAACGTTTTCCAAGCCACGGCGGAGATGGTCGCCACCAAGGCCCGGCTCGAGCCGGAATCGGTGGAGCGATCCACCTTCGACATCGTGCACGGGTTGGCATCCATGATCGAAGCGACACGAGCTTTTGAGCTCAACGCCAAGATGATCCAGATTCAAGACCAGCTTACCGGACAAGCGGTCGGCACGCTGGGACGGTTGGCCTAAGGAGCGAACGGGTAAATGGCAATCACAGCACTCCATGCAGCCGCATCCGGAATGCGGGCCCTCGACGAGAAGCTCAACGTCGTCGCCAACAACCTGGCGAACATCAACACGCAAGGGTTCAAGCGGCAGCGCGTCAACTTCGAGGACTTGCTCTACCAGGTGAAGCGCGAACCCGGAATCCCCAACGCCGAGGATGAACCCATCCCGCACGGAGTTCTGGTGGGAACAGGCGTCAAGGTTTCGGGGACGCAGACCAACTTCGCACCCGGTGCGGTCGACCCGACCGATCGACCCCTCGACCTCCGCATTGACGGCGAGGGGTTCTTTCAGGTCACCACGATTCAGGCCGGTACGGCACAGATTGCCTACACGCGGGCGGGCAACT
>JADFOB010000190.1 GCA_022563055.1 Planctomycetota bacterium | reverse complement strand
CCTGCGTAAACGCACAAGGGCCTTGGGAATGGCCACAGTCTTTGTCGAGACGCCGCCGGTGGTTCTGACGAAAGTGGACGCCTTACGCGGTAACGAATCGATCGTCGAGCCGGTAACGCTTGGAATGCTGCTGGCGTCCGACGAAACGTTGATGGTGGTGGGCAATCGACTTCCCGCCATCGCGGACCCGACGTATGGCGAGTCCTGGCCCGCGTCGCTTGCGCGGCGGGCGTTGGCGCGGGGCGCGAGTCGACGGTCACGGTTTCCCATGGTCAACTGGGTAGCGCCGTCGCCTCGATCGGCTCCAGCGCATCGTGCCGCTGGGGTGTCAGCCGCCATGTGGGTTCACGCACTGGAAGGCCAGTCGTTGGGTCTGCTGCGTGGGTGGCGAGATTTGCGGGATGGCTCTGCCAGCCCGTATGCAAGCGTGATTCTTGATCCCGCCCAGCTCGAAGCCATCGCCCACACCGCCCTCGACCTGATCCGACACGCCGACTCGATCGCACGGTTTGACGCAATGCCTTCGCTGGCGATCGCTCTGGACTCCGATGCGGTTGACGTACGGGATGACAATGCGTGGGCGAAATGGACGCTGCCGATCTGGGCTGCGCTGGCCAATCGGCAGATCCGTTTCGACGTGGTGCGCACCGCCGACCGCATCCACGATGAGCGGAGGTCTCAACGCTACCGTGTTGTGTTTCCGCTTCGCCGCGAACAAGCCGGTGATGCCAATGCGATTGCCCTTCGGATCGAGCGTACCATGTCGGTCCAGGGCGGGTACGTGTCTGGGATTACCGCGCGCGGGTCCGACGGCAAGCCGGCCCGCGACGTCTACGTCCGTAGCGTGCGAGCAACGTCGGGACCGCCGCACATTGCGCTGGTCAACCTGTCTGATAGACCGCGTCGTCTGAAGCTCCACGGCGGTTCCAACCTTGGTGTCATGCGAGATCTACTAACCGGCGAGCCAGTCGAAAAGCCCGACGAGCTGATCCGACTCGCCCCCTGGCAGGTGCGACTCCTCGGGCCTGGCAGCCCGTCGAAAAAGTAGTCCCGGCGCGTCGGGACTCCCCGTGGCGGCCGTAGGGCGCCCCAGAACGTGGGTTCGGGCGGAGTCGTCGAGTTCGTCCACGGGCACTAGTGCACCGCCACAGCTTAAACTTCGGGTTACGGTTGTCCGCACTGCCGGGACCGGGCGTGCGGGTCGGAGCCCACCGCGCTAGCGGTGGGACGGGATCCATCCACGACTCACCACGACCGCGACTCCGCCAACTCCCGCACGCGACATGCGGTGGCCTCGAACCCTTGCGCCTCCCGTCCGTTGTCCGTTTCACGAGGTTTTGCACCAGCGTCGTAACCTCCTGGAACCACAACGGGTTACGAGCATCGGACGTCAGCGCCAAACCTCGATAATCTTTAGACCCAAGCCAAGAGCGGGCAGGTGGGAACCTACGGATTTGGGAATCGCGCAAAACGAGTTAGGCCGAAATCATTTCAAGGCGCCCGACCGTGACACCGACATAGTTATGGGAACCATGCTATGAAGCTGACCATCGTCCTTCCAGCCTACAACGAAGAGGATGCCATCGGCGCAACCATCGAGCGGTGCCTGGCCGCACGCCACACGATCGTGGACAACTCGCCCGTCAGCGAGGTCGAGGTCATCGTCGTCAGCGACGGCTCGACCGATCGGACCGCCGAAATTGCCGCCGGGTACGATAACGTCCATCTGATCATTTTCGAGAAGAACCGTGGCTATGGCGCGGCCATCAAACGCGGCTTTGGGGAGGGAACGGGGGAGCTGGTCGGATTCCTTGACGCGGACGGCACGTGCGATCCGTGCTTCTTCGCCACACTCTGCACAGCCCTCGTTGATGAAGATGCGTCCGTGGCGATCGGATCGCGCCTGGGACCGCAAAGCCGAATGCCGGGGATTCGAAGATTCGGCAATCGGGCCTACGCGCTGATTCTGTCGACGCTCAGCAATAAGGTCGTGAGCGATACAGCCAGCGGCATGCGCGTCATCCGCCGCGACGTTCTTCGCCGGCTCTATCCGCTACCGGACGGCCTGCACTTCACGCCGGCGATGAGTGCGCGCGTGCTGATGGATGAGCACCTGTCGATTGTCGAGCGCCCCATGTCCTACGAGGAGCGTATCGGCGATTCGAAGCTGCACGTCGTGCGGGACGGTCTGAGGTTTCTTCATACGATTCTCGAGATGACGTTGATGTGGCGACCCGCCAAGCTCTTCGTGCTGGGAGCTGTAGCGTGTGTGATACTGATGACGTTGCTGGCAATGCACCCGATCGAAACCTGGGTGCGGTTGGGCCGGCTTGAAGAGAGCATGATCTACAGGCTGCTCTTTTGCTCGTTGCTTGGCACGGTTGGTGTCACGCTCTTGTCAGGAGGGGTCGTCGCCGATCAACTCCATCGACTGCTCGGCGGGCGAGGACACTCGCGCACGTTCCTGTGGATGATGATCGACCGCTTCTATTCGCTCCGCGGCGTCCTGATTGTCGGCGGTGTGGCTCTGCCGATGTTGATCTGGTTGATCGGCCCGGGGATCGTCACGCGCGTGGTCTACGGTTATGTGGATCTGCACTGGTCGCGCGTCGTTCTGGCGGGGCTCATCGCGTTCGGGTTGGCGCACATGCTGGTGACCGTTTTGATCGCCAACATCCTGCGCTTCCACACCGCCAGAAAATCGCTCACTGAATCGCTCACCGAACCGCTCGCCAAACCGACACGATCCAGTAAGCAGAGCAGCCTGCCCGTAGCGATTCTTCAAGCACCGCGCCCGGTCTCGCAGCCAACCAGCGCCGTCGAGCGGGAGCAGCTCGCCATTCATTCCTGACTCAGCGTGTCCACCATGATGCCTGCCACCGGTTGATCCGAGCCCCAAGCGCCAGCGCGGGGTTCCTATCCGAGCCCCAAGCGTCAGCGCGGGGTATCCGCTCGGGCGGGAAAAACACCCGTCGCTCGCGCTCAGGGCTCGGTTCAGGAATCCACCCGCAAGTCTGACGTCTACCCTTTACCAGTTGAACCCGCGTGTCATGCTGGCTGAACCACGCTACAATACATCCCGATGGGCGGCTTGGCGCGAGCGCCCGCGAGGGAGTTGATCCCGTAGTTCCTCGACACCCCGACAGGGAGGACCATGATGAGCGACAGTGTCTACAAAGTCATCGAGCTGGTGGGAACGAGCGACAAGTCCTGGGAGGACGCCGCCAGGAGGGCCGTGGAGGAGGCCGGTAAGAGCCTCAAACATCTCAGAATCGCGGAGATCAACAAGCTCGATATGAAGGTCGAGAATGGAAAGGTCACCGCGTACCGCGCACGCGTGAGCCTGTCATTCAAGTACGAAACAGGCAAGTAGGCCCATGCGCTCGCAGCGCAACCCCCAGACGAAAAGACGCGGCTGCGCATGTTGCGTCCTGGAATCACTGCCATCCGCGCCGTGAAGCACTGACAGCGTAAGGGTCTCAACGCGGGCGACGCGGCCCAGCCTGGATCCGCGCGTGCAAACGAACGTTTGAGCGCGCCGATCACGACTTTTCGCATGACCGCGGAATCATCGACTACCAGTGCCTTCATCTGCCTTCTCCTGCATTGTCAGTTTGGCTACCCCAAACGACGTTAGAGTATACGCTTGGCCCTGGATTCAGGCTACCCGTACCGTCTCGCATCGAAATCATTCTCTCTATTCTCCACGCTTCATGCCGAAAGGTCAATTCGACCCTGAAACCCCATTCCCATCTCGCATCTGCACGTGTTCTACAGTAAGTTCATCCCCTTGACGCTTCGCCAACTCGGCCAGGCCTGAGACGTCCAGTATCAAACCGACCTTTCCGTCGGGCATGATTGCCCCCCCGGAAATCCCCGGAACGTCCGTCATGGCTTCTCCTAAGCTCTTGATGACGATTTGCCGT
>JADFOB010000189.1 GCA_022563055.1 Planctomycetota bacterium | reverse complement strand
CGCCGGTGCAGCCCGATGTAGATAGCGGATCTTCACATCCGCGCGGAAGGGTTCTCCGCCTACTTCCACGAGGAAATGCGCCCGGTCGGCTAGCAACGTTGGGTGGAGCAGGTCGTCACGATCACCAACCGTGACCCGGTTATCGGCGACATCAAGCTTCGTGACGTAAATGGGTTTTCCTGCGGCGATGCCCAGACCGCGACGCTGTCCGATCGTGTAATGCCCCAAACCTTTGTGCCGTCCGACTACCCGCCCCTCCCCGTCAATCACATCGCCCTCGACGAACGCCTCCGGGTGTCGCTGCCGCACGACGCGCGCATAATCACGGTCCGGAACAAAGCAGATATCCACGGAGTCGGGCTTCGCGTTGTTGGGCAGACCGAACCGCGCAGCCAAGTTACGAACCTCAGCCTTCACCAGACCGCCGACAGGGAAAAGAACCCGGTCGAGCACCGTTCGATCGAGCCCGAACAGCACGTAAGATTGATCCTTGTCGGCGTCGCAACCTCGCAGTAGGACTCGACGCCCGTTACGCTTCTCGACACGGGCGTAGTGCCCCGTCGCGATGTAGGCGGCTCCCACGGCGTCAGCGTATTCCAACAGCTTGCCAAACTTGAGCCGATCGTTGCAGATGACGCACGGGTTGGGGGTTCGCCCGCTGGCGTATTCCCTGGCGAAGTAGTCGATGATCTGCTCGAAATCCCGCTCGAAATTCAGCGCATAGAACGGGATGTCCAACATGCCAGCCACAAACCGGGCATCCGCGGCGTCGCTCGCGCTGCAACACCCTTGATGCGTGCGACCGGCGGTGTCGGCGGCGGGCTCCCCCGACGCACCGGGGGCGCCCACGCGCATGAACAGCCCGATCACCTCGTAACCCTGCTCGACAAGCAGGGCGGCTGCCACGCTCGAGTCCACACCGCCGCTCATCGCCACGACCACTTTGTCCCGCTTCGACTTCATCACGCGCCATTGTAGCGGGGCGTCGGCACACAACCAGAGGTGTGGGCGTATTCCGCTGCCGATTGCCGCCCGGTGCGTCGCTGGTACAGTACGCTCTGCCGGCGAACGAGTTCCGGTTGCCCCTTTGTGGATGCAGTGCTCTGTCTACGGTGAGTCGACGGGTTGCGTGGAGACTTCAGACGTGTGCCCCGGCGCGCCGGGGCTCTTGAGCAGTGCCGGGTTTGGGTTAACCGGTTTTAGAACCCCGGAAAACACTGCTCAAGAGCAGTGGCACACTGAACCCACAAGACGAGGAGTGACGGCGCACCTGCCTAGACGCCCCAAGGCGAACCTTGTTGAGGGCGGGAGAGGTTGAGCGTGTCGAAGGCGGAAGTTCAAGGTCATAAAGCGGTGCCGGGCGGGACGGCTTCCACGGTCGCTTCGCTCACGCCCGCCATGCGCCAGTACGTCGAGCAGAAAAAGCGCGTCGGCGATGCCGTGTTGCTCTTTAGAATGGGCGACTTCTACGAGACGTTCTACGAAGACGCCGTGCTCTGCTCCAAGGTGCTGGGCATCACGCTCACCGCGCGCAGCAAGGGCACCAATCCGATCCCCCTGGCTGGGATTCCCTACCACGCGCTGGATGGATACCTCAAGAAGCTCGTGGACGCGGGTTACAAAGTGGCGATCTCCGAACAACTCGAAGATCCCAAACAAGCCAAGGGCGTCGTGCGACGCGACGTCGTCCGGATCGTGACCGCCGGCACGCTGACGGACGAATCCCTTCTGGACGAGCATGATGACAACGTGTTGGCATCGGTTTGTTTGCGCGACAACGACGCGGGTCTTGTATTTGTGGAACTGGCCGGCGGGCGGTTCGAAGTGGTCGATGTAACCCACGCGACCGTTCTCGATGAGCTTGTCCGTGCCAGACCGGCGGAACTGTTGATCGACGACGAGCGTGGCAGTCGAGCCGAAGCCCTCGCCGAACAACTGAGCCAACTCTGCCAAACAGCCTGCACGCGCCGCCCGGAGCATGAGTTCTCCGCGTATCAGGCCCAAAAGTCGCTGCTCGAACATTTCGGCGTGTCGACACTGGCCGGCTTCGGTTTTGGGGAGATCAACGCCTCACTCTGTGCGGGCGGCGCCGTCATTCAATACCTCCAGGAAACGCAGAAGACCGCGCTGAGCCACATCGTCTCGATCAAGCACCGTGTGACCGCTGACTACGTTCAGATCGATCACAACTCCTGGCGATCACTCGAAATCGAACAGACACTGCGCAGCGGCTCGCGCGAGGGAACACTCCTGGGCGCCGTCGACCGAACGGTTCATCCCATCGGCGGGCGCAGGCTCCGTCATTGGCTTCGCAGCCCGCTCCTGAACATTGATCAGATCACAGCCAGGCAGGACGCCGTCGGATACCTCGTGGACAGCGAACCGATGCGCGCCGGGCTGCGTACCGGGCTCAAAGCCATGGCTGACATCGAGCGGATTGCGGCGCGCGTCGCGCTGATGCGGGCGACACCGCGCGATCTCAAAGGTCTTGGCCGAACGCTCGACGGGCTCCCTGCGTTCATCGATCAGTTGCGCGAGTCACGCATCGCTTTCCTCGCCGAAGTTGCGGAAGACTTCGAAGGGTTGGGCGATCTGGCGGAGTTGCTTCGCCATGCTATCCGCGATGATCCCGCGCCCGGTCTGCGAGAGGGCGGTTTCATCGCCGACGGGTTCGACGCCGAGCTCGACCGTTTGCGGTGTATCCGTACGGATGGACAGAGCTGGCTCGCGGAGTATCAGCGGCGTGAGATTGAACGGACCGGTATCGCGTCGCTCAAGGTCGGGTTCAACCGCGTCTTTGGCTACTACCTGGAAATTCTCAACAGCAGCAAGAATCGGGTGCCGCCCGAGTACGTTCGCAAACAAACCGTCAAGAACGCCGAACGATACATCACCGATGAGCTCAAACGCCATGAGACCGACGTACTGACCGCTCAGGAACGGGCCAACGAGTTGGAGGCGCGGCTCTTCGAGGAAATCCGGCAGAAGGTGGCCACACGGGTGCAGGCGCTGCTGCGGGTGGCCGATGCCATCGGGCGGCTCGATTGCGTCGCCGGGCTCGCCCAACTCGCCGTCGAGCGACGTTACGTGCGACCGGACCTCGTCGACGACGGCAGCCTACTCATCATCGAAGGACGCCATCCGGTGCTCGATCAGACGCTTGGTGATGACTTCGTGCCCAATGATACCCGGATGAGTGTTCCCGGTTCATACGTGTTCGTCATCACCGGACCCAACATGGCCGGCAAGAGCACGTACGTTCGGCAGGTCGCGCTGATGGCGCTGCTGGCACAGGTCGGATCCTTTGTACCCGCGCGGCAGATGAGCTTTTCGATCGTCGATCGCATTTTCGCCCGCGTGGGTGCATCGGATGAGATCATGCGAGGTCAATCGACCTTCATGGTCGAGATGACCGAGGCTGCCAACATCCTGCACAACGCTACGGAGCGATCACTGGTCGTTCTCGACGAACTGGGGCGCGGGACCAGCACGTTTGACGGGTTATCGCTGGCCTGGGCGATCACGGAACATCTCGCAAGCGAGATCAAGTGCCGATCCCTCATCGCGACGCATTATCACGAAATGACGGAGCTTGCCCAACTCCTCGAGGGCGTCCGCAACTACAACGTAGCCGTGCGCGAATACGATACGGGCGACGAGCACGAGGAGGGAATCGTCTTTTTGCACCGCATTGTCGAGGGCGCTGCCAGTAAGAGCTACGGCATTCACGTAGCCAAGCTCGCGGGCGTCCCGCGCCCGGTCATCGCCCGGAGCCGCGAGGTGCTCGACGAACTGCAGCGCGGTTTCCAACGCGAAGCCAAGACCCCGCAGCTCTCCCGCAAGAAGACCAAGGATGCCGGCCAGATGGCACTCTTCCGCGACCCCGGCGACGAGCTGCTCGATGAACTGCGAGCCATCAACCCCGACGAGGT
>JADFOB010000188.1 GCA_022563055.1 Planctomycetota bacterium | reverse complement strand
TTGGCTCCCTCTTTTTTCTGCCACCCCACCCCCAGGTGCCACTTACCAACACAGCCGGTGTGATAACCCTGACCTTGCAGCAGTGATGCCACTGTCATCCGATTCTTGTTAATCAGGGGATCACTGTATCCATTCAGCACACCACGTTTCATCCGCGTCCGCCAGCTGTAGCGCCCTGTCAACACCCCGTAACGCGTCGGCGTACACACCGCCGCTCCCGAATGCGCATCGGTAAACCGCATTCCATTCTTGGCCAGAAAATCAATATTCGGCGTCCGTGTCTTCGCCTTGGGATTCAAACAACTCACATCCCCATAACCCATATCATCTGCCAATATAAAAACAATATTGGGTCTTCGCTCCCCTGTTTTCGACAGGCCCTTCTGTCCCATCTCCCCACATCCCGGAATCGCCGACCCACGTGGTCGCATTGGGAGCGGCGATTCTGGGCCTACAGCGTTTCCACAAGCGCCAAACCGCCGAAGCAGCCGCCTGAACCGTCACGGATCATCTCCCAACCTCCGGCTGATTGCTCAGTGCGCCGGTGCCCCTCTTTCGTGGAGTCATCCTTTCGCTGCACAGGGTGGTGGACAACAGGTCGCTACTCCTGAAGCAGCTTGTTCACGAACCGGATGAAGCGGCGCACGACCCTGGTTCCGATCGGTTCTGCCGCCGTCGGGAGGCGAATCGAACCGGTCATGCCGTATCGAAGTTCGGGCGAATCGACGGCGGCTCGGTCGGGGCGGCTCGTCCTCGCTTTGAGCACGTCGGTGCCGGGTAGATCAACGGTGATCTCGAAGTAGGGCTCAGCCGCAGTACCATCCTGCGGGTTGACGGCAATGTCGCCGCCCAGGGCGTGTGTCAGGGATGCGTGTTCGATGGTCTTGGAGCCTCCCGGCGCGATCTTGCGGATCACGCCCACAAACATCTTCGAGGGCAGGCCCAAAGCTTTGACTTCCACCCTATCGCCCACCGTTGGGTTGGTACTGACCATCTGATCCTCCGTCAGGATCGAATGGATTTGCCAGCAGCCCGATACGATGGTGGCGATAGCGCTACCGGCGGAGATATAGCTGCCCACGTCGGTGGCCTTGATGGACTCGATCACGCGCCCCTCACGCGGCGCATCGACCTTCAACTCCGCCAGTCGCGTCTGGACCCGCGCCACGGATTCCCGGTAGACCTCCGCCATCGCCTCTTCCTGCCCAACAAGGTCCGGCTCATGGACGCGGTAGGCGTCGATGCGGATTCCGGAGGCCTGCAACTCGGCCTGTGCCGTGGCAAGATTCTCGAGGATCTGATCGTTGCCGATCTCGACGAGGCGGTCGCCCTTGCCAACCGTCTGTGGGCATTCCACGTGGATGGTCTGGATGAAGCCGGGCTCCCGCGCCCGGGCGACCGTCTCGTGCTGGGCGACGAAGACGCCCTTGGCGCTCGTGTGCGAAGGAATAGGCACCACAAACAACGCCACCGGAAGAACCGCCAGCGTGACCACGCTCAGCGCGATCGCCCGCCGGCGCGTGTTGGCTGTCTCCTTGGCCCACCAGAGGTAGCGCGTCAGCTTGACCACGCCCGTGATCGCCACGCTCCCAAAGTAAAAGAGTGCCAACCCCATGCCGAGCCAGAACATCTTGGCAGCAAGCATGGCTGAGATGGCGAGGATCAACACCACCTTGTACATGCTGGAGGACACACCGTACGTCAGGAGTATGAAGCGTAACCGCCGACCAACCGGCGCGTTGGGCGACCGGATCCCGAAGAGGACGCGTTTGAGCACGGTGAACACATACTGTGTCGACCGGGCTCTGAGGTTGGGTATCTCGGTCAAATCGCTGAGGACGAAATACCCGTCGAAGCGCATGAGCGGATTGATATTAAAAAGGATCGTAACCACCGTCGCCAGGAAGATGACGTTATAGGCGGCGCTGTGTAGCAGCGATGGATCCGTCAGCGCCCAGACAAAGACCGCCACCCCCGCGATCATGCTCTCGAAGTACATGCCCGCCAGGCAGACGAACAACCGGTGGCGTTTTTTCGTAAACCCCCACGACGACGTGGCATCCATATACGCGCAGGGAGTCAACATGATGAAAAAGGCGCCCATCTCGGGGACATGCCCGCCGTAGTGTTTACAGGCATAGGCGTGACCGAACTCGTGAAAGACCTTGAGTCCGATCAGCGTGATCCACATCAGCGGCAGGTTCTGGGCGATCAGAAGACCCTGTACCGGCCCGGAGACCTCTTCCCACCGCAGGGCGAGGATCGTCCCCGAAGCCAGCATCAGCGCCACCCACGCCATGAAAAAGGGGAGACGGAACATGGGCCTCACACGCCCAATCGTTCGATCGAGAAAAGCGTTGGGATTCCAGAGTGGGACTCGCAGCGACAGGAATCCCATAAGTTTCTCTTTGCGCCGAGCCCGCTCCTTCATCTGGTATCGGCGATAGAGAACCTTGTCGTCCGAGACCGGCAGTTGCAAAAAGCCGATCCGGTGCAGCATCATGATGAACTGGTAGAACTTCTCTTCGTCCGCGCGAGTGGCCAAACCGCGTTCCACCAAGTCGCTGAAGATGTCGCTCAGGGGTCGATCCGCGTGGATGGCAACGAACACGCTGTAATCAGCCGGTTCGAGCCGCTGGCTCTGAAACGTAACGGGATCGCGCACGATGTAGGCCGGTTCGCCGCGGAAGAGGTGGCGGGTGACCTCGAGGTCCTCGCGCAAACCGACCTGCACGGATCGGAGTTTGTCCGCAATGGACGGCGTCGCGGGTTGTGCCGGGGCCTGAGTCATAGCCAGAGGTGAATCCGCAGATAGTCGATCACACGATGAAAGGCGATCCACCAGACAGGTTTGGGTCCAAGTTGGATCTTTGCAATGCCCTCCATGCCGGGGCGTATCCAGTCGTTCCGTGCGTCCACGTCCGCTTCGGCGATGTAGACGTTCCTCGTGTCGCGCGCTTGGGCGGCTGCGAGCACGCGAGAAATCCGAAAACGGCGAACGTCCTGGGGGCGCGCATAGGTGGCGAACGAGCCGGCCAAGTCGGGCGAGAGTTCCGCGGAGGACGCTTCGGGTACTTGCAGCTCGAGGGTCCACCGATCCATCGGGGCGACTTGAAACAGAGGATCGCCCTGGGCAACCACGCTTGAGATCCACTTGCGAAGATCGCCGACGACGATTACGCCGTCGATCGGCGCGGTGATCGTAGCCTGCTCGATCCTCCGATCCACCATGGCCAGCTTCGCGTTCACGACCGCCTGCTGAGCAAGACCGAGTTGAACCTCATAAGGAGACTCCTGCGCCCTCGCCCGATCCATGATGCGTTCCTGCAAGGCCAGCTCCGCCAGCAGTTGCGTACGCTCCTGCTCGGGGTCTCGCCGATCGAACTCCTCCATGACGTCGCCGCGAGACACGCGGTCTCCCTCGACGGCATGGGCCGCTGTCAAGACGCCGTCGAACGGCGATGAGATGTGCCTGATCTCGGCTGCCGTCACCACCGCCGGGACCGCGAGTTCGTAGTTCATCGTTCCGAAGGTGAACCAGACCAGACCGACGGCGATCATGCCCACCGTAATCCGCCGCCCGACCTTGCCCGGTGTGGTGAGCGCGTCGATCATCGCGTGAACGGAGTCCGCCATATGCCGCGTCAGACTCCGATTGGCGTGCTGGGTGAGGATCAGCGCCGGCGCCAGGGGCTCGACCTTGGTCCGGATTTGCTCGACCTGTTCTTCGGTGAACGGGCGGTCTGCTCGCTGACGGATGCTCAGGACGGCTACCGTTTCATCGTCGACGCGCAGCGGGATGGAAGCGACGGCGTCGCCGCTGGCGGCGGTATGCCACTGTTTGTGAAGCCGATAACCCGCGGTCTTACCATCGAACGACCAACCTCCTTCGCGCTGATAGACAATCGGCCCACCCGCGTCCAGGCACTCCTCCATCG
>JADFOB010000187.1 GCA_022563055.1 Planctomycetota bacterium | reverse complement strand
CATGGCTGCGATGGGTCGGCGGGGGATCGCCGAGGTCGCGTCCCAATGTTTCGACAAAGCCCACTATGCAGCCGATCGAATCACGGACATTGACGGTTACGAGCTCGGCTTTGATGCGCCGTTTTTCAAGGAATTCGTCGTGCGAACGTCGCGCGGCGTGCCGGAGGTGCTGGCATCGTGCCGTGATCGCGGCATCCAAGCGGGCGTGCCGCTGGGCCGGTTTGACGAGCGATACGAGGATTGCTTTTTAGTAGCCGTCACGGAGAAGCGCACGAAGACGGAGATTGACGACCTGGTCGATGCGCTGCGGAGCGTCTAGTGCGGTGTTTCATAAGTCCTGCGCTATAGTTCTTAACCGAGCCGCGGGCTTTAGCCCGCGCGATGCCAGGAGCGCAGTGGCGGCGGCGACTCTCGTGCATTCGCGCAGGCTAAAGCCTGCGGCTCAGCGCGGAGTGCACCACGCGGATCTTGACCGCCGATGCCGGTAACGGAGAACATCAGACGACATGAGCGTTGTTAAGGAACTGGAACGGAACGTGGCTCAAGATCGCCGACACACTGCTGATTCCCAAGCAAAGCCGGACGACCATCCGCTGATCTTCGAGACGGGCTCGCCCGGTCTCTGCGCCGTGTCGCTTCCAACATCAGACGTCCCCGCTGCAAACCGGGAGGCCGTCGTCCCCGCCGAGCTTCTGGCAAATGCACCACCCGCGCTCCCGGAAGTCGGAGAGCTGGACCTCGTTCGCCACTACAAGCGACTTGCCCAACGCTGCTTCAGCATCGACGGAAACTTCTATCCGCTGGGCAGTTGCACCATGAAGTACAACCCGCGTATCAACGAGCGGATCGCCGCCATGCCGGGGTTTGCCGACCTCCACCCGTATCAGGACGACGCCGACGTACAGGGCATGTTGGAGCTTCTGTTTCGGCTCCGGTGCGACCTGGCGGAGATCGCCGGACTCGCCGAAGTCACGCTGCAACCCGCAGCCGGGGCCCACGGTGAAATGACCGGTCTGATGATCATCAACGCTTATCATCGCAGCCGAGGTGAGAACCGCACGAAGGTGCTGGCGCCGGACAGCGCGCACGGTACGAACCCCGCCACCTGCACGGTCTGTGGTCGGCGCTCCGTGTCCGTCCGTTCCCGCGACGATGGGCGGATCGATCTGGACGATCTGAGCGCACTGACGGACGAAGATACGGTCGCGTTGATGATCACCAACCCCAACACGGTCGGCGTCTTTGACGATCAGATCGCCGACGTGGCGGAGATTCTACACGCCAAGGGTGCTCAGCTTTATCTGGATGGCGCCAACATGAACGCCATTCTCGGTATCACGCGACCGGGCGACTTCGGCGTGGATGCCATGCACTTCAACGTGCACAAGACGTTCAGTACGCCGCATGGCTGTGGCGGTCCTGGGGCGGGACCGGTGGCCGTGGCTGAGCATCTGCGAGATTTCCTGCCCGTTCCCCAGGTAGTGCGACAAGACGATGGCACCTTCGCCTGGTCGTCGGATCGACCGGGAAGTATCGGCAAGGTCCGCTCTTTCACGGGGCAGATCGGCATCCTGGTTCGGGGCTATGCGTACATCCGGGCGCTGGGGCACGATGGTCTCAAGGACGTAGCCATGAAGGCCGTGTTGGCGGCGAATTATCTCGCAGCAAGGCTCAAGGACCGATACCCCATGCCGTTCCCGTTTCCCTGCGCCCACGAGTTCATCGCCGTACCCGACTTCCCCGGCAGTGGCGTGAGCGAGCACGACATCGCAAAGCGGCTCATCGACTACGGTATCCACCCACCGACGATGAGCTGGCCCATCCACCACTGCCTGATGATTGAACCGACGGAAACCGAATCCCTGCAAACGCTGGATCACTTCGTCGATGCGATGCTCTCCATCGCCGACGAGATCGAGAAGGATCCCGAGGTCGTGCGCGGTGCGCCGCATGATATGCCGGTCAAGCGCCTGGACGAGGTGACAGCCACGCGGAAGCCCAACGTGCGCTGGACGTGACGGACGCAGCAGGATGGTTCACCGCGGAGCACGCGGAGGGCGCAGAGCCGATCGGGCACCAAGTAGGGCAGGTGGTTGTTCCGATTCCATCGGAACGTTCACCTGCCTTCCCGGCAAATGGCAGGTCAACGCTCCGCCTGCGGCGGACCAACGACCTGCCCTACGTGTTTGGGTTCCTCAATCTCTTCGGAAACAAACGTGTTTCGTATCCTTCAGGATTCACCACTTGACGGGCCGACGAACATGGCCCGCGACGAAGCGCTGATGCTGCGCGTCGGAGAATCCCACTCACCGCCGACGCTTCGACTGTACCAATGGGAAACGCCGACGCTCTCACTCGGCTACTTCCAACCTTTCTGTGAATTGGAATCGCTTGGAGAACCGCTGCATTCACTGCCTGTGGTGCGACGCCTCACGGGCGGCGGCGCGATCCTGCACGATCTCGAGCTGACCTACTCGCTGGCGCTGCCGACGGATCACCCGGTTGCAGTGGCCGGACCCAATCGTCTCTACGAACTCGCGCACGATGCGATTATCAAATGTCTCTTAACGATGGATGTCGTCGCCGACCGTGGAGGTGATACGGACGACTCCGGTCCCAGGCGAGGACCATTCTTCTGTTTCGCGCGGCGTCATCGCTACGACGTGCTCGTGGGAAGCGACAAACTCGTGGGCAGCGCCCAGCGCCGAACGCGCAAGGCTATTCTCCAGCACGGTTCGATCATCCTGGCGAATCGTTATGCCGAGCAGGCGACAGCGACGGTACCCCAGCCGTTCGACCGGACGATCCGCGCGATTCGGTCGTCATTCCCCGAGCAACTCGCGATTGTGATGGGCGTCTCCTTCCAACCGGGGAAATGGACGGCGGACGAACTCGGTGGGGCCCATGCCCTGGTTCCCAAATACGCCGGCAGCGAATGGACGAGGCGGACCTGAGTCGTCGTTACGGCGCTTCGCCAGGTTTATGGAAAGCGCTCTTCTTGTTTCGATCCCAGTAGGCCCGACGCTCCACGGCGAGCAGTTCACCGCGCGTGGATCCCGCGCGGAATCGAAGCAGGCGATAGGGAGCGACCGCTTCGACGAGGAATCCTGTCTGTGGTCCGTCCCAGATTAGATCGACACGACGCGCGCTGTAACGACCGGACGCCACCGTGACCGATTGGATCGGACCGGGCACAAGTTGCACCTCGCGCACCACCGGCTCAACCGCGTGATTGGATCGCATCCGGGCGAGTAGTTGGACGGTCCGCGCCTTACCACCGGCGGCTACGTCGCGCGCGATCAGGTACAGCGCTTCGAACGGCACCGCGTCACCGCGAAACACAGCCTGTGTATCTCCCTCGTCGCCGAAGTAAGAGAGAGTCTTGAGTGTGCCGCCTTCACTCGACCATCGAAGCTGCTTGAATGTTGCTCCGCACCATTCCTGAGTCGACGTCACCATCTTGAAGGGGCTCAGGTCGGGTCGCTCCAGGAAGACGGTCGTCAGGTACCGGTAGTTGTAATTCTCCGTCGGGATTTCCTCGGCGATGTTGAGTTTGAAAACCGCTACCGCATCGGCATCGCCCGGCTCCACCTTCACACCCGATTCGCGTCCCATCCACTGGCGGTTGACCAGATGAACGCGCACGTAGTCGCACGACGTACCGTACACCTGATCAACGGCGCGATAGTAGGACATTTCGCAGAGTCCATTGTCCCAGATCTCAAGATCACTGAGGGAATGGACCAGGGCGTCATCGCTCGCTGCACTCGCGGATGAGGAATCCGTTTCAACCGGAACGATGGCCGAAGTGGAGTGCGGCGGACGTGGTGGTTCACTGTTCGGTCCGGCCAGCGCCGAGGCAGCCAAACCAAACAGCGACAGCCACACACGCATTGCAGCTACACGACCGTTCGCGAGCCCGCGCCGTCCCTGAGCCGCGGGCGCAATGCAATCCCGACTTGTCGGG
>JADFOB010000003.1 GCA_022563055.1 Planctomycetota bacterium | reverse complement strand
GGTCGGGTGAGCCGAGAACGCCGTAGGTCAACGAGTCACCGATGGCCACGAGGTCCACCTGCTGCGGTACGGAATCGTTGTTGAACCCCAGTCGATCATGCCCGGGAAAGTTGGGGTTGCCGCGATATCCGGTCACCGGGTCGAGAAGCATGATCCCGACCTGATCTGCCCGCGCCCGCTCGTGCGGGGCCATCAACACCCGATCGACCGCCGGGACGACCCGCGCCGCCCCCTGGAGCGCCAGCTCGCAGATCAACAGCGCACCAACCACGGCGATCGCTCGAAGCGTCCAACGACGACGCCGTGTCGCTCGCTCGAAAACGGGTAAGGCTGTTCCTATCATCAGCGCGTTTCAATCGCTTACCGGCTCACGAAGATCCCCAGGTGAACTTGGGTCAAGATGGATGCTCCAGGCCCACGGCCCGGCGCGTTCGCCGTCTGCGTGTTTATCGGTAGCTGGGCGCTCCCGATCCACGAAGGCGAGACGCACCGGCTGGCGCGCGAGACGAAGGCGAGGGCGAAACAAGCAGGGTTCGGCGTCCGCGAACCGACCCAATCGCACATGGCCCAGGCGGGCGCCGAATCGATTATCAGGGCTGGGCGGCTCTAAGGCGCCCGGCTTCGTCGTAAGACGGTCGGCACCTCCCACCGCTACTGAGGTACGGCACGGGCGTGCGGTTCGATTTCGCGGCCGCACAAGTCCGGAACGCACCCATGCCGATTGCCACTTCGCGCGGAGGCCACATCGGTGTAGGCGCGAGCACAATACCGTGCTCGTCGATCGGCGGTGAAGTCAAGCGTGCGCGGCGGTTCTCGGCACCAAAGAAACGGTCGAGGCGAGAGATGGAAACGCATGCAACGCCGCCGCTTGTCGGAAGGCGGACCGATGGTGATACGGTTTGACTTTGCTCGTCGCGGGCGATGCAATGAAGTTTCAACGAGGGGCCTGTAGCTCAGTTGGTTAGAGCCGGCGACTCATAATCGCTAGGTCGGGGGTTCGAGTCCCTCCAGGCCCAGTGCCCGCGCACGAACGCCTCCCTCTTGACGACACGCGACCGTCCTGCTTCAATCTCGCCTCTATCGCACCGCTAGCTCAGTTGGCAGAGCAGCTGACTCTTAATCAGCGGGTCCGGGGTTCGAGTCCCTGGCGGTGCAGTAGGGTTTGACGCAGGGATTACAGCGTTTTCGCCTTTTTTCGTAGGGCTTGTGCCTTCATCGGACGAGGGCTGAAACGGCTCTTTCACTGCATGCCGGTGCACCGAATTGCGTCGTTCTGTGCACTTTTCCGGCAAGTTTTCCGGCAAGACACAGGATGGTGAATCGTAGGTCCCGGTCGCCCTTCGCCGGTCAGCTTCAGGGCTCGACAGGTCCGGCAACAGTTCCAATGCTGCGGCCAGTTCACCACGCTGTGTGTGTGTGTAGTGGTCCATCGTCAGTGTGATCGTCGAGTGCCGGGCAAGCTCCTGTCCCTCGGGTTCGCAACCTTGGCCGTGGTCAGGAAGTGCCGCCGGCTTCGTATCAGGCATTGAGGCATCCGCGACGCGCCGAGGAAGCCGCTTTGCTGAAAGTGCTCAAAGGCCTCTCCTGTCGCGACTACGAATCTTGCGTGGAACCGGTGGCTGAGACGTTCGGGTTGGCAGCGTCATCGCTGTCGCGCCGTTTCCAACGTGCCAGCGCCAAGAAGTTGGCCGAGTTGACGCAGCGTGATCTTTCGGGCTACGACCTGGTGGCCCTGTTTTTGGATGGCAAGACGTTCGGCGAGGATCAGATGGTGATCGGTCTGGGCGTTACCCTGGAAGGAGAAAAGGTGGTTCTGGGCTTCGTGCAAACCGCGACGGAGAACGAGCGAACCTGCTCGGCGTTTCTGCGTGGGCTGGTAGATCGCGGGTTGAAGTTCGAGGCGGGTTTGTTGTGCGTGATCGACGGAGCCAAGGGGCTGCGAAAGGCGGTAGACAAGGTCTTCGGCGACAAGGCCGCCGTGCAGCGGTGCCAATGGCACAAACGCGAGAACGTGGTGGGCTATCTGCCAACGAGCAAACAGGCTACGTTCCGGCAGAAGCTACAGCGGGCTTACGATCAGCCCACCTACGCCAAAGCCAAGTCGGCGTTGTCACGGATTCGCTCGGAACTGAGCCTGTTGAACACCTCGGCGGTGGGCAGTTTGGACGAAGGTTTCGACGAGACGCTGACGCTTCATCGGTGGGGTTTGTTCGAGGAACTGGGCCGATCATTCAAGACGACGAACTGCATCGAAAACCTGAATGCTCTGGTGGCTCAGCGGACGGATAAGGTGGACTACTGGAAGAACGCCGATCAGAAACATCGCTGGCTGGCCACGGCATTACTGGACATCGAGCCACGGCTGAACAAGGTATGCGGCTGCAAGCAATTGGTCCGCTTGCGTACCGCTCTGCACACGAACTTGAAAGGCTGCCTCGAAGGGGTGGCGTAAACCCATGGAACCGTTCGCAATTTCAACTAGAAATGGCATTGACCCTCGTCCCGTTCACGGTAGGTGAGATCCTCGACGAGCAGTTGGCGAAAAAGCTGGCGTAACTGCCGGGTGCGCCATTCGTTACGCAGCAAAGGGTGGGGATGACCGTCCGGGGAAATACTAAGTCTCCAACCCTTTCTTTCAGAAGGGATGGGGCATCCCAATACTGTTCTGCACGGGACTTGCGTGTCGGCGGATTGGTGGAGAACCCACGGGCAACCTGCCGTGCCAGGGGGAGCGACTTCCGCGTTTTGGGGTCGCCCTGCCTGGCGTCATTGCACGAGTTGAAGTGGTCCCGTGATGCTGTCTTCGACGAATCCCGAGGTCTCGGACGTCGCGTTACCGCCCACCGATTTTCGTACGACGTAGCCGACAAGAATCTCGATGTCGATGAATCTGCCGGGCTTGTCCGCATCCGGCATCGACACCTCCTCAACCGCGTCGAGGCGGACGGCGAGGAAGTCCACGAACATGACGTCGCCGTCGAGTTCGCCATCGGCGTTGAAAGTAGGCTGGCAGAGGGAGTCGCACTCGCCGACGTCCATGATCGGTTTTAGGACCGGTATGACGATCGTGTCGTTGTCCGGGTCGTCGTCGTCGAGTCGATCCGCTCCCTTTCCGACTTCCCCACTCCGGTGAGGGTTCCTCGACTGTTCCCGCACAACCCGAGGCCGCCGCGTGCTGTGTGAGGCCGGCTCGTGGTCCGGCGATGCCGATTCGGACAGGAAAGATCCTCAGCCGGCTGACTGGGCTCGGAACCTGCCCGGAGGGTCTTGCTTTCCACCTGACCTGACCGTAGCATCCCGCGAAATTCGTGCGAAGAAGCCTACCGAGCTGGACGAACCATCGCTCGGAGCGGTTCCGACGGGCGTAGAGGTCCGGCGGGGTCCGCGTCCGGGGAATCGGCGGCGTACCCAAGTGGACTAAGGGAGCGGATTGCAAATCCGCGATTCGTGGGTTCGAATCCCACCGCCGCCTGTCTCAAGAGTCCTTGAAAATAAGGTTCTCCTCCAAATTAGTTGTTGAAAGTACCCCCCGGTAGTGCCTGTTTGACCTTGAGGGCGAAGTATTCGAGATCGTGAAAGCCGTAGGCGATCCGTTTGATGAGTTTGATCTTGTTGTTGACACCCTCCAGTTTGCTGGTGTGTATCTGATGCTTGCAGTGGCTGATGATTCCGTACTCGTGTCGTGTGAGCATCGCGGCGAACTTCACCAGGGCGGGATGGCCGTCCTGCCTAGCGACCTCGCACCACTCCGCCAGCATTTTCATGGCCCAGCCGGGGTAGTAGTAGTTCCAGATGTGGGCCAGCAGATCCTTGAGCCAATAGACGGTGTTGAGCCGCGCGTTGAGGGCCAAGATCTCATCGAGTTGCGCACGACCGTCGCGTTTGAGGTTGCCCCAGTTCTTCAGGAACAGGTACTTGCTGCCCTTGAGCAACTCCCGGAGGTCGCCGCCGGCTTTGCGAAACTCCTCGTTGCGAATGTCGTCGATCACTTTGTTGAACGCCTTGACCACGTGGAACAGATCGAAGACGACGTCGGCCTGAGGGCACCAGCGTCTGACGGCGTTGATGTAGGGTTCCCACATGTCGATGGCCACGGCCTCGATGCCCTCCCGAACCTCGGCAGGCATAGCCTCAAAGAACTCGTCGATGGTGGCGGTCTGGCGTCCCTTCCCCATCCAGACGACGCGGCCGGTGTCGTAGTCGAGCACCACCGTCATGTAGTTGTGCCCTTTCTTGACCGCGATTTCGTCGATGGCCAGACGTTTGAGGCCGTCGTAAGTCGTCTGGCCGAACTCGGCTTGGAGGGCCGCCTTGTCAATGGCCTTGACGGTCTTGGGATCGAGGTCCAGATGTCGGGCCACCACCTCCACACTCAGGCCGGCCTTGCAGAGTTGAGCGGCATAGGCTGCCAGACGGTGCGTGACGCGGGCGCTGGCATCGACGAACTCCAACCCCTCGACCCGGACCTTGCGGCAATGGTGGCATCGAATCTTGCGGTGCTCGACCTGCAGAAGCATCGTGAAGCCACCGAAGCTCAGATCCCGAATGAACTTCCGCGCGTGGGCATGGATCGCTCCGGGCTTCCCACAGACATGACAGATGGGCCGGAATCGCCGATCGGGTTCGACACGGGCGATCGCCGAACGCGAGCCTTCGACCGAATTGGTGTACGTGATTCTCACTCGACGCCAGGGGAAAAACCCTGCTATACTGCATGTGGACACCGCGTTCCTCCTTTCGAGGCCAAACAACGTTCGTTATCAAACGTCTGTCTAGCCCCCGGAGAGCCGGTGTCCACCTCGTTTCAAGCATTCAAATTCAACAACTTTTTCGGAGGAGAACCACGAAACGAAGGTAGACCCACGGCGTTCGTGCATGCCCGCTGGCTCGGATCAGCGCAGGAAACTCTCCGAGTGTGATATCGACACCGGCTACGTCCGCCAACGGTTCCACCGAACCCCGAATGGTGCTGGCGTAATAGAGCTTGTCCTCGGCGTCCGCCAGAAGCATGGCCAGCTCGAACTCGTACGTCACCACCGAGCCAAGCACGCGCAGATCCTTGGCTCCTCCCGTGGGCAGCGTGGTCGCCGGTTTGCCCTGCCCCTGCGATACGTTGACCCGCGTGCACTTCAAGCCCGACGGCGAATCAGTGACGCACCAGAGTACGACGCCCGGAGATGGGGGTGGTGGCACCTTGTCCCGTTGGTCCGGAGGGATCATCTCCTCGAGGTAGGGCGCCTCTTGGGATGGCCCGTCCGTATCGAGGTAAGCGTCGATCCAGAGGATCGGCGCGTCCGAGAGGTAGACCGATCGCGTTGGGAATCCCGCAGCCGGATCGTCCAGCGGCAATCGTCCGAGGATGATCTCCCGCCCCTTAGGCGCCGACCAGGCGAAGTGCAAGCGAGCGTCGTACTCCCAGAAACAGACATACGGCCCCAACGGCTTGACCTTGCCGAGATCGAGCTGGAATGGCTGGATACTGGCGTCGGGCGACACCTGCAAAATGGCGACCTTCCTCTTCCTGGGACCGGCAAACGGAATCAGCAGCCTTCCATCCGCCATGCTCAGGGGTGACGCCAGTGGGCTTCCCTTGAACGGCAGAACGACTTCGGAGCCCGACCCGAGGCGCGGCGTCTCCCAATTGACGCCGGTGACCATTAACCGGCCGCGTTTTCGCTCCAAAGAAGGTGGCCCTTGGCGACGTCCGCGCCGCTGAGCGTAGGCGCGTACAGTGCCGTTGGTGCCTCCTCGAGTTCCACGACGCGGATGCCGTGGATCGGATTTCGAGGTACAACGGGACTCTGGTGTTGGTAGAACAGGACGAACTTGTCGTCGGCCTTGTGGACCCACGCGGCCGAAAGTCGAGCGGCCGGCCCTTGCGCGGCATAGCGTGGCGTCGTGACCAATACCGGATTTGCAGGCAGAACCTCCAGAGGAACCGCGTCCGAGATCGTCCCCTTCCCATGGCGAGCCGTCACCTGAAAGGTACCCGGTTCCAGTTCGCCGAACCAGCTTAGAAGATCGTCGCGCAGGCTCATCGCCTGTCCGGGATCCAGGCTCGTTGTGGGCGGCGCACCGCGGTCGGCGTGACGGTGGATCCCGTCGCGTTCCATGGCCGAGAGCTGATGGGCCCTGCGCGTGCCATTGCGACCCGCGATCTCCAGAACCACCGACTTCTGCGGCGCGGCCAGCGTTGGCAGACCGTCGATCCGGTTCTTGGAGACGTTCTTGATCACGACCTCGAAGAAAACGGATTCCCCGCGGACACAATCGGTCTGGGCCAGCGTGAGCGTGATGATTAAGGTGCCGTTCATGTTCGGCCGTCCTGAAGTTGCTCGGTCTATCGTCCGAGACTAGGTAATTCTCATCTTGGCGGTAGCGGACAACGCGCCCTTGGTAAACGTGAACGTGACCTCGCCCGTTCCCGTTGCAGTCACCTTGTAGGACGAGTCGTCCAAAACTCTTGTCACCGCTCCAGGTCCCGCCGTGACCCACCGGCCGTCCCTTATCGTGGTGATGTTCAGGCGGGCCATCCGGTTGTTGCCGTCGTAGTGGGCGAACGTCTGGGCCTTTCCCACGGCCATCAGGAAGAACCAGGCACCATTGGCTAAGTTGGGAAGGTACCCGGCGCCGTCCGGCTCGATCAGCGTCCAGGTCGGTGCGCCCGCGTTGCTATAGTTGGCCCGTACGATCGTCAGAGGTCCCAGATCGGACAGGGTTTCGTTCATGTATCGGTTTTCCTGCTGCAGCTTCACCCGGTCGTAGAACCGGAGCGTCTGCACGCATACCGCGCAGGGTTTGGGGATCGGAGCATCCGGGGCGGTGTACGCCATGTAGCAGGCGTAGCCATCCGCCTGGTCATGGTCCAGGAGTTGGTTGTTGGCCATGCCGTCAAAGAGGTACAGCCCGCCCGCCGGTGGAGGCGCGGGCGCTCCAGGCCAGGTGGCGGTCTCGCCGGAACCACCGCCCGAACCACCGAGCATACCGGACGTGTGCGAGTGCCGCAGGAACTGAGCGTGCCCCATCTCATGGCCGAGGGTGTTGGTCACGCTCGCCCGGTGGCGGACGATCTGCGCGGGCGTCGAAGTCGGTAGTGCCCGATTGACGAACCAGAACATGCGGTCGCCGAAAGAGGCGCCCAGCACGCCGGTCCCCGGTGTCGGTCTCTTCATCAAGAAGAGGAAGAAGCCTTCGCTATCTTTCTGCTTCTTCCCTTCCGTGGTATCGGGGGATTCGATCTTCGGGATCACGTTGTCGCACGCGTGCGTGATGATACTTCGGGCAAGGGGTTCGACCTGGTCGATCAGGCCTCCACCACCGAAGAGTACCTTCGGGGCGGCGGCCGGCGGGTCGTCCACGTACTTGTCCGTCAAGCATTTGGGGAAGAAGAACTTCTGGTACTCCGTCTCCAGGTCGGGAGCGCCTGGAGCCGCAATCTTGTCCAGCTCCGTCTGATCAGCCGCGGAGGTGAAGATCTTCTTCAACTCCGCGATCCATTGTGTGGGCACGAGATTGTAGAACCCACCCGGATCGTCCGGCTGCACGAGATCAATAAAGGCCGTCTTGTAGACTTTCTCCACATCGGACCAGGTAATGTCGGCCCGGACCGTTCGGTTAACCAACACGACCAGCTTGATGTGGAATCGCTTCCAGATGATGAACCGCCCGGTGGTATACGCGCGGGCCTCCGATTCATCGGTCTTGCCGGGAATCTCGCCCATGGCGTGGTCCACCAACTTCGCTGGGGCGCCGTTTTCCTTGTTCTCCTCGTCGCGGACATCCTTGTCCGTGCTGTCGA
The DNA here is from genome assembly GCA_022563055.1 of Planctomycetota bacterium. The sequence continues at coordinate 7,674 of JADFOB010000003.1, read as the reverse complement.
GCAGCGTGATCAGGAACCGGTAGTTATCTCCACCGGCGGGCCAGGGACAGAAGGCCAAGTCGGTGACGCCGACCTTGATATCATTCTTGTCCTTGAGGTCGTTGCCGTCCTTGTCCTTGGTGATTACGTCGAACTTGGCGTTCATCTCCTCGTGTTCCGGGGCGGCTGTCAGCTTGCTGAACTCCACGTTGTTCGCACCGGTATCCCCCGCCGGTGCCTCGTCAATCTTCGGCGGGTCGACGTATTCCACCTTCCAGAGCACGTCCACCGCCTTGACGCCCGGTTTTCCATGCGAAGGCAGGCGAATCCCCTTGAACCACCGGTTCTTGGGTTTTCCCAGCGCGTTGTCGTCGCCTGGATCGGGGTCGTCACCTTCCCGGTTGTACTTGGTGTAGAACTTCTTTAGGAAGTCCCGGCGCTTGCCGTCGTACTGGTCGAACTCCTCGACCGGATCCTTAACCTCGACAACGACCTTCATTTCGGTCGAGTCGTGCGAATCCTCCAGATCCACGGCCTTATCACCAAAGAACTTCCGCACCACGACACGGAAAGGGACAGCCGGTTGGATATCCGGCATCCAGTCCTTCTTCTGGGCACCATCGACTTCCTTGTAGTTGTCGGGTTTGGATTTCGTGTCGCCGCCGGGGCGCCCCAACAGGCTGCTATCCGCGGAACGCATCCCGTGATTGTCGGTGATCATCACGCGATACTTCTTATCGCCCGGCGGGTTGACGGGGTCAGCATCCTTGCCCGGTGTAGCCGTGTGGAGCGCGTGCTCGTCAAGGTCTTCGTTCTTACCTCGCACGACGTTGGGAATCTTGTGGGGTTTGGCGGCGATGGTCGCCTCGCCCTCCTGCAGCTCATACTTGCACCGATACTTGGCCGGATCATGTTTGATCCGGTCATGCCCGAGATAGAGCAAGGTGATCTGGTACTTGGCCGGTTCCAGCTGCAGTATGGTCCGCTTGCCCGCGGTACCGCCGTGCGTTTTCTCGCCCCTAGCTGCCATCCGGTGATGCCTCCTGGCTACCGGTCCCGCCGGACGCGGGATCCTCCACGCGCAGGAACTTCCACTCCATGTCGTACCGATCCGGCAGTTGAATCTTGTAATCGCCCGGTTCCACGTCCACCAGGCGAACGACGCCTTCGCCGTCGGTCGTACCGGGCTCCGTCGTGCCATCCGGTTTATGAAGGATGTACGCCTCGTTGGGTACCGGATTCTCCTCCGCATCCACAACCTGGAACTCGAGCGAGATCGTGCGCTCTATAGGTTCAGGCTCGTCGGGCTCCCACCCGGGGATGTTCTCGGGAACTTCGCCGGGTGTAATCTCACCGCCGCCGCCGTAAGTGGTGTCCTTGCCGGGCTCGGAGCTGTCGGCCTCTGACGGATCTTCGGCCACGGACGGCAGAAACGTCTCACTGCCTCCCGCCGCCACGACGCCCGGGCCCGCGCCGCTGTTGATGTTCACGACCGGGCCACCCTGGATGAAGATCGCCGCCGGTGTGAGCACGATACTGCTGCCGCCGCACTTCAGCTCGATGGCCTGCTTCGCCTCCAGCAGGATGCTCCCAGCATTGCAGACATACGTCTGCCCCACCTTCTTCAAGTGGTTCGCTTTGAAGTCGTCCCCCACGTTTCCGTGAACCGTGATCAGCCGCACCTCGTCGATCCTCTGGCTGTAGTTGGTTAGATTGATGCGGGATTCGTCCTCCCCGACCAGCGTTAGCAGCTCGCCCTCGACGTGGACATGCTTGGCGCCTTTGGTCAGTTCACGAAACTCCTTCCCGACCTTGACGTGGTAGTCGCCGCCGATGGTGTGGAAGTGACTGGCCTTGACCCGGGTGTCCATCTGCCTCTGGGCTTGGATGAATAGTTGCTCCTTACCCTTGAGATCCTCGAAACGGATCTCGTTGTTACCGCCGCCTCCCTTGCTGCTGTGCGTCTTGATGACGCTCTTGGTTTTCTCTTCCGGAAGCGGGTAGGGCGGCATGTGGTCGGCGTTGTAGACGCGACCGACGATGATCGGCTTGTCGATATTGCCCTCGAGGTAGTCGACGACAACCTCCTGCCCAATGCGGGGCAGGAACATCATGCCATACTGTCCACCGGCCATCCCCTGGCTCACGCGGATCCAGCAGGACGAGTTCTCGTCGAACTTTCCCTCCCGATCCCAATCAAACTGCACCTTCACGCGCCCATACTCGTCCGTGTGAATCTCTTCACCCGACGGACCCACGACGCGTGCGGTCTGCGTGCCGCGAACAACAGGCCAGGGCGTGATGCGCGGGGGTCGATACGGAACCTCCGCCGGCATGTAGCCGAACCGACACTCATAGACCGGAGCATCGACGTCGACGATGTTCATGTGCTCGATGTCGCCGATCAGGTTGGGAATAGCCAGCGCTTCGAGCGGATCACCGCCCGACGCCCCTGCGACGCTTGGGAGATCCTTGGAAACCTGTCCGGCGTGGTAAAGCCACTCGGTCAGCGCGCGGTGCGCCGTTTGGTCACCCGCGCGGAAGCGCGACACGACCTGAAGTAGGGCGTCCGCCAGCTCACGGATGGCCGGGTTGTCGTTTCGCTGGGCCTGAATCAGGTTTTGACGACTGCGTGCGTCCAGGATGCTGGACTGACCGTTGGAGCCCGTGCTGGTCCGCGTGGTGGCCTGCTTACCCTGGTGCGTCATGGAGGTAATCAAGTAGGAGGCGTTCACCGGCTCGGATGGGTGCTCGACGAGCTTGAAAGTTCGACCGACAGCCAGACGAGGTGAGTTGCTCTGGCCAAAACCGGAGACCCGCCCCGATTCGAACTCCTTCGCCCGCAACGCGGCGATATCGCCGCCTTGACCCTGCTCGACGTATTCACCGGGAAAGTCGCTGAACTCGAGCCCCGTGTCTCGACCGCTGTCCGCCTTCGATTGCAGGTTAAGCTGGGGGTTCTTGAAGTTAAAATCGTTGAGCACCACCGCGCCGGGTCGAACGCATTGCCCGATTCTCAGGCGAAACACGTGCTCCTCGGGTACGTTCATGCCCGTGGGGGCGTGATAGGGTAACTCCGCTTTTCCCTCGATGGTCGCGTAGGTGTCGACATCGGAAAGGATCAGCTTCGCCCCTTCTTGAGACTGCTCGAAGTACCACCGGATGCCCTCTTGCTCCATGAGCCGGCAGATGAAGTTGTAATCCGTTTCGCGGTACTGGCAGCAGTATTCAAGGGCCGGGTAGGTACGCGTCAACCCATTGACGTCGAACCGATCGGACTCGATTCCACCGTCGGTGATAACCTGAGTGATGATGTCCTTGATGGATTTTTGCTGGAAAATGCGCGAGTTGTAGCGGTGGGTCAGCAGCCACAGGCCCGGTACGAGTTCCGCGCGGTAATACGTCTGCCCGACGGTCTCGCCGGTCATCTCGAACCGGCTGACGATTCCGTGGAACCAGCGGTGCCCGTACTTGTTGGCGATGCTCAGCGCGGCCGGTTTTCCGACGATATCGTCGAAGGTCACAGACGACTCACTGGAGGCCAGTTCGATTTCGAACCGGTACAGTTGGCAAAGCCCTTCGCTACCGCGGTAGCGAATGACAAGGAACTGGTCTAACGACACACCCTCGACCCCAAAGGCGAGTTGCGCCGTGCTCATATCTCGTGCCAAAGCCATGACTCTATGCTCCTGATCAATTCAAGCCGCGCGGGGCAGGTATCCGCCGGGTCCGTTTCCCCGCCGCTGGGGGCAACCGAGTGCTCTGTCAACGATGATTCGATGGGTTGGCCCGTGTGGCACAGCGGCCCTCCGCTGTGTCTGGACACACACCCAGCCGAGGGCGGCTGGGCCACAAATGACTAAGCCAACCCGTCAAACCAAGGCTGACGGAGCACTAGGGTGCCCAAGGACGACGAGACAACCGCAGCCGCCACGGAGGGGAGATGTGCCCATGGCGGCGCTGGCCGGGACAGTCCGGCGGAATCCTAACGCGAACCCTCCGCGGACCGAACCAACCTTTGAGCGTGCAGTCTATGCGCTCGCCTTCGACTGGCAAGTCGGCGCACCGGGGTCCGGCAAGGTTATGTATTAGACACCCGTTTGGCCTCGTCGATGGGTACCAAGCGGGTTTTCCGGAGGAATAATTTCATCCACCAGGTCGCTGCCGGACCTTGGCTGCACGGAGAGCGGGTGCCCCATCCTTCGGGTACTCCCGAAGGGTGGCGGACGGACGGGTCCGTGACGGAATCGGCGGTATCGGTCAGAGCCCCAAGCGCAAGCGCGGGGTATCACCGATCCCGGCGTTGCACCAGACAACCCACTCGCTGACGCTCGGGGCTCTGATTAAGTGGCGCATCCATGTTGGCGCCCGTTCCGATATCCCGACCGGTGGACCATCGCGAATCCGTGCATTTCGGGATGGCGAGGCTCCTGCCGAGCCACCACGTCATGGCACGTGAAGGTCATGGCACGTGAACCTCACGGCTCGCCGGGAGGCTCGCCTTCCCCGTGGTTCCGCCTGGAGCGTCACGCACCCGGTGGAGGTTCCAAGTGGACCAAACCCGGTGCTCGCCCTATTCTGTGCTCATGTTGGGGCAGTTGACGCCGGCTCTATTTATCGCCAAGTGGTCACGGACTGAACTGTCCGAACGCGCAGCCAGCCAGGAGCATTTCATTGACCTGTGCCACATGCTTGGCCAACCTACACCGGCGGAGCACGACGCCACCGGTGCGGAATACACGTTCGAGAAAGGTGTATCCGTCACTGGAACGGCCTCCCGCGGCTCGGCTGGCGAGCGCGGATTCGCCGACGTGTGGTGGCGCGGAAAATTCGCCTGGGAGTATAAACGCAAGGGCAAGCACCGTGACTTGAGGGAAGCGTACCGCCAGCTCTGCCAATACCGCGAGGCCCTCGAAAACCCACCGCTGCTCGTGGTCTGTGACATCGCCCGCACCGAGATACACACCAACTTCACCGGCACCGCGAAGCAGCTCCACGTGATCAAGCTGGTCGACCTGGACAAACCCGAGTCGCTTGACCTCTTGCGGCGCGTCTTCACCGACCCCAACTCGCTGAAACCGACGATCACGACCCAAGTCGTCACCGAGGAAGTCGCCGAGCAATTCGGCACACTCGCCCGAGCGCTTCGCAGCCGAGACCACGAACCGCAAGAGACCGCGCATTTCCTGATGAAGTGCATGTTCTGCCTGTTCGCGGAAGACGTGGGGCTGTTGCCCGACCACCTGTTCGAGCGGTTGCTCAAGGACTGGCGATCGGACCCCGCCAACCTGACGCCCGCCCTGACCGACCTGTTTGCCAAGATGCAAAGCGGCGGTCGTTTCGGTGTCGAGAGAATCGCGCACTTCAACGGCGGGCTCTTTGACGACGCGCCCGCCCTGCGCCTAACCGCCGCCGATATCGATGTGCTGATCGCCGCAGCCGCGCAAGACTGGGCAAGCGTCGAGCCCGCCATCTTCGGCACGCTGTTCGAGCGAAGCCTGGATCCCAACACGCGGGCGCAGATCGGCGCCCACTACACCAGCCGCGAAGACATCATGCTCGTGGTCGAACCGGTGGTGATGGCCCCGCTACGCCGCGAGTGGGAGACGATCAAGGAGAAAATCGCCGACCTTCTTGTGGAACGTTCAAGAGACCCCAAGGCCAAGCAACTCCTAAAGATCTCGAAGCGGCGACGGGTGGCGGTCACACGAACCGAATCCAAGGCGGGCAAGAAGATCAATGCGCTCCTCGATGGCTTCGTCGATCGACTCGAACACGTCAGCATTCTCGATCCAGCCTGTGGTTCGGGGAACTTCCTCTACGTCGCGATCCAACAGCTACTCCACCTGGAAAAAGAGGTGATTACGTTCGCCGCTCGCCCGGACATCGGCGTGGGCCTGTTCCCGCAAGTGCGCCCGACGCAACTGCACGGCATCGAGATCAACCCCTACGCAGCCGAGCTGGCGCAAGTGGTGATCTGGATCGGCTACCTGCAATGGATGCGCGACAACGGTTTCATCGACGGCATCCGCGCACCGATCCTCGAACCCCTGCAGACCATCGAATGCCGCGACGCCATCCTCGACCTGTCCGACCCCGACAACCCCAAACCCGCCACCTGGCCCAAGGCGGACTTCATCATCGGCAATCCGCCGTTTCTGGGAACAAAGATGTTGCGCGGAGGCCTCGGGGATGAGTACGTCGACACGCTGTTTGACGTTTACGAGGGGCAAGTACCCGGATTTGCCGACCTTTGCTGCTACTGGTTTGAGTTGGCGCGACACCGAATCAAAACGTATGCCGACACGCGCGCTGGATTGCTGGCGACTCAGGCCATTCGGAACGATGCCGCACGCGTTGTGCTCCAGCGAATCAAGAAGACCGGCGGCATCTTCGAGGCGTGGTCCGACAGAAAGTGGATTCTGGACGGCGCAAACGTACACGTTGCAATCGTCTGTTTTGACGGTGGCACGGATGCGGAGTGTAAGCTGGATGGTCGAATGGTACTGGAGATTAACTCCGACCTGTCGGTTGGCGTGGATGTCACGACCGCGCGCCATTTGGAACAGAACAAGAAGGTCGCCTTCGTCGGTGACGTCAAAGGCGGGCCGTTTGACGTAGACTTCACGATCGCTCGGCAGCTTCTCTCGCAGCCTGCACCGACGGCTCGGTCACCACTCGATGTTTTGCGCCCCTATGTCAATGGGTTGGATGTGAGCCGGCGGATGCGTGCAATATGGGTAGTCGATTTCGGAACCGAAATGCGCATAGAGACCGCTGCGCTATACGGTCCGCCGTTCGAGCATGTCAAACGCCATGTACAACCTATGCGGGAAAAGGGTAGACCTTCTCGCAAGGAATGGTGGTTGCATATGCGACCGTGTCCTTCGATGCGCGACGCGGTTGAATCATGCCTGCGATACATCGCAACACCCACCCTCACGAAATACCGGCTTTTCGTCTGGATGTCTGGACGCGCACTGCCGGATCACCAGCTTGTCGTCTATGGGCGCTCTGACGACTACTTCTTCGGCGTGCTGCACAGCTCGATTCACGAGCTTTGGGCGTTACGTCAAGGCACGCAGCTTGAGGATCGACCGCGCTACACGCCGACCACCTGTTTCGAGACGTTTCCGCTGCCCTGGGCGCCGGGGAAGGAGCCGACGGACGATCCGCTCTATCAAGAGATCGCTCAAGCGGCGAAGGAGCTGAACGAGCAACGTGAGCGGTGGCTCAATCCGCCTGAGTGGATCGAGCCCATCGCCCGCGCCGTCGACGCGGATGACGACTTCTTGGACGTGCCGCAAGAGGCCCGCGAGCTGATCCGTCAATCCGCGATCATGGCCCGCGCGGCCAAAGACAAGAACCTCAAGAAGCGAACGCTGACCAACCTGTACAACCAGCGCCCGACGTGGCTGCGGCTTGCCCACGAGCGCTTGGATAAGGCCGTGCTGAGCGCGTACGCCGCCGTCGACCCGGAGGGAGACTGGTCGAGTGACTGGGCCGAGGTGTGGATCGAAACCGGCGCGGGTCAGCCACTACCCGAGGATCACGAGCTGTGCACCCGCCGCACCGAAGTCGACCAGCTCGTGCTCGCCAACCTGCTGCGAATGAACCTGCAACGCGCCGGGAGCGAATGAACGGGCACCCGTGCCCTCTATGTTCCACCCCACCCTAACCCCCAAAAAATGGTGC
>JADFOB010000186.1 GCA_022563055.1 Planctomycetota bacterium | reverse complement strand
GCGGGCAGATCGAGGTCGTGCAGCGGAGTGTCACCGCCCACCTCGTCGAAATCGGCACCGCGCGGGAGCGTGTCTCAACGGCTCGACAGGAGATCGCCGATTACAGACAAGTGGCTGCAGGTCTTGCCGCCGGGAGCGAGGATGGCGCAAGACTGCTCGATGAAATCAAGCGGGTTGTCGCGGAGGCGTCCGGCGTGCGTGACGCGATCCAAAGCGCCGCCGGCGGAGCCGAAACAACGGTTGGTCAACTCGACTCACACACCGCCGCCGCCAAGCACGTCCTGCACGAGTTGTCCGACGTCAACGTGAAAGCCCACGGCGTGGTCGAACGCGTGGTAACCGCCATTCGTATCGCCCAGGAAAGTGCGGACTCGGTCGGTGAACAGGCCGACCGGATCACGAGCGACGTTGCGGGGCTAACCGAGAAAGTGGAGGTCGGCACTCAAAAGCTCACCGAGCGCCAGCGCGCGGCCGAAGTGCTCATCGAACGCGTGGATCGCTCCACCCAGCCGGCCAAACAGCTCGTCGAACAGCTTATCGCCCGTACAAGCGAGGCCCAGGAGCAGCAAATCCTAATCGCGGACCGGTGCGAGCAGGCCGGTGAGTTCGTGGAACGCCTCTCGTCAATGGATCGGATTCTCCATGAGACCATGCAGGCGGAAGTCGCGGCAAGAGCCGTGATCGAGCAAGCCCGGTCGCTCCACGAAGAACTTACACAACTGACCGAGGGCGGCGAGCAGACGCTTGAGAAGCGCCGTGTCGCCGCCGAAGCACTCATCGAGCGCGTCGACGCCGCAACAAAGCCGGCGCAGGAAATCCTCGAGAAACTCGCGCAGAAGAAAGCCCAAGTCGAGGAGCAGTTGGCGGAGATGGCCCAGCGGTGTGAACAAGCCGGCGAGGTCGATACCCGCTTGGCAGCGCTGACTCAGGTTCTCGAGGCGGCGGAAGGTGCCCAAGCCTCTGTTGGGTCGACTGCCGAGGACGCGCGGGCGGTGCATCAGGAGCTGGCCGACACGACGGCCGGTGCCAAGGATCAAACCGCGATTCTCAGCGATCTGGTCGCAACCTCGAATGAAATGGTGGACAGACATACAGAGCTGCAGCAGGTGTCACAGCAAACTGTGCGGGAACTCGGCGAGAAGATGGAAGCAAACCGAAACTCGAACGTGGCGGCGGACCGGTTGCTCAACGAGTTCAACGCGCAGGCAAGAACGCTCGAGCGGGGTATCCGGACCCTACAGGCAAGAGCCGAGGAGATCGAGAAAGCCGTCAACGACGCGACGGCCAAACCGGCGGAGATGGTAACCGTAGCCCAAGCGCAGGCGGCTCAGCTCGAACGGGTCTGCTCCGCCGTTCGCAAAGTGTTCGCCGGTCTTTCCAAGGCAACCCTCGAAGCGAGGAAGCAGACCGAGACGCTGGGTCGGGCGAGCGGCGAGGCGACGGACCGCTTTGCCAACCTCCAAACCGAGACCCAACGCGCATCGACCACGCTGCACGAATGGATCGAGGAGGCGGTGCGCGTTCAATCGCGGCTACAAAAGACGTTGCAACAGGCGCCGTCCATCAGCGAGACGCATCCGGTGGACACGCTGTTTTCGATGTCACGAGCCGTCGACTCTGCGCGGCCCGCGGCACTACCCGCGTCGAGGATCGCCAACGCCGGCACAGGCGGCGAATTGACGATGCTCTCGAAACCACCCGCGGACATCCCGAAACGAGAGAAACTCACCGTGGGGAAAGGTGTAAGGTCGGATCAAGTATCACGGTTGATCGAAGACGCCAAACGGGCGGGTGCTCACGAGCCGGCGAATTCGTAGTCCGCCAGGATAGGCGTTTCGTCGATCCTGCGAAGCACCGTCTTGCAGATCTGCTTGGCGACTGGATCCACCGGCTTCCAGGCTGGAGCGAGCAGGATACAGGCGACATCGACACGTCCGTCGTGGATTTCAATGTCAAGTCCAGGGAACTCTCGCGTAAGTTTGCCGACGTCCTTGACGAGCCCACCGACAATATCGTCCGTCTTTTCGCTACGGTAGACGGTGACCCAACGGTCGAGCCGCTCGCCGCGGAACGGCTCGTTCGATAGCTGAAACTCGATACCATCGCCGTCTCGGTCGTAGTAGGCGCAGGGCTCAAATGCCTTGATCGGACCGAGTTTCGCCAGGATTTCATCCACAAACTCGCCTCCACGATTCATCCTATCGCCTCCTTCACGAATCGACCTGCCGCGTCAAGCGGTGCCCCGTCGACTTGTTCCGGTTGCCTTCACGGTAACGCCCGAAGCAAGAGACCTCTACGATTGGCATCCAGCAGGTTACCCAAGGCGCAGCGCCACAGCAAGCCGACTGGAAGGTTCCGGGGTGGCCCAGGTCCGTGACGGAATCGGCGGCACCGATCAGAGCCCCAAGCGCAAGCGCGGGGTATCACCGATGCCGGCGTCGCACCGGAAAACCCGCTCGCTGGCGCTCGGGGCTCTGATTGGGTTGTGCATCCATCTTGGCACCCCTTCCGATGTCCCCACCAGCGCACCACCGATTCTGTCACGGACCCAGTGCTGCCCGCGAACACTTCAACATGCGTTGCCCTTTGTGGAGTTCGCCGGCTTGGACGATGCCGGGCAAGCTGGTTACGATTGGGTTGAAAAAGTATAGGAGGATGAGGGCGGCGTACTGATCGTAGTGGAGTTTTCGGTTGCCGGCCCGATCCCGCTCGCACGCATGGTCGTGCAGTTTCTCGAGGACCGGCATCAGCAGCGTGGTTGAAGAGCTTGAAACCTTGTAGGTCTTTCTCTTGGATGTCGGGTTCGTTTTGGGCTTTCCGCGCAGGAAGTAGGCGCTACGGCGCCCGCCAGCGCAAGTAAAGTTATGGCGCGATCTTTTGTGGTGCCCCATCCTTGGGGTACTCCCGAAGGGTGGGCGACTGATGGGATCCGCCCACGACTTACCAAGCGCGGAATGCGTCCGCCTCACCGGTCCGTCCCCCACCCTTTGCGTTGCATGGGGCGTTCGCGTCGTGCCAAAGCACGGTCTTGCAACGCCAAGGATGGGGCACCCGCATCCCGCCGCATGCGCGACCGCCGGCGTATGCTATCATGCCCCTGATGGATGCCGTCGAACACCTGGCTGATTTGTTGCGAAACGCCAAGATCGGCGTTGCGTTCACCGGCGCGGGCATCAGTACGGAGAGCGGTATTCCCGACTTCCGCAGCCCCGGCGGTGTCTGGTCCAAGAACACGCCCGTGATGTATGACGATTTCCTGCGATCGCGCAGCGAGCGCGTCCGTTACTGGAAGATGCGGCGGGAGATGTACCCGGACTTCCTGGCGGCCAAACCCAACGACGGTCATCGCGCGATCGCCCGACTCGAACAACTCGGGAAGCTCGTCGCGGTCGTTACGCAGAACATCGACAGCCTGCATCAACGTGCCGGCAGTGCGCGCGTCGTTGAGCTTCACGGGACAACCCGAATGGTCGCCTGCGTGGCATGTGGCAAGGAGTGGGAGCCGCAGGTCATCATCGCCAGACTCGACGCGGGCGAGGAGGATCCGGATTGCAACGAATGCGGTTCGCCGATTAAGTCCAAGACGATCTCCTTCGGCCAGGCGATGCCCCAGCGCGAGATGGAGGACGCCCACCAGCTCTCGACCGATGCGGACGTCTACCTGGCCATCGGATCGTCGCTGGTCGTCGAACCAGCCGCTTCGTTGCCCCGCCTCGCCAAGAGCTACGGCGCCACGCTGGTGATCCTCAACAAGACGCCAACCCCGCTCGACCCTATAGCCGACCTCGTGATCCGCGAGCCCATCGGCGTGACAATGCGAACGGTCCTGCAGCGCCTCGATCCCAACGGGACATCGAACTGACAAGGCCCGCCCGGCGCAGCGTCCACGGAACAAGCATTACTGAACGGGCGGCCCAAGGACGAATGAGGTATCCGTTGGCTGACATTTGAACGCCGGAATGTTTCAGGTGCAGGGTGGCAGATCCGCG
>JADFOB010000185.1 GCA_022563055.1 Planctomycetota bacterium | reverse complement strand
TGCAGCGCTTTCTCGCGGTGCTGCGCGAGCGCGGTGTCAACGCCCATCTTCGCAAGAGCCGCGGGTTGGACGTCGACGCCGCCTGTGGACAGCTCCGCCGACGCACGCTGGAAGATTCCGCGTAGGCACCCCACAATGAGCGCAGAGGAACAGAGCCCCAAGCGTGAGCGCGGGGCCATTACACCGTTTGGCAACAAACCCGTCGCTTGCGCTCAGGGCTCTGACATCCAATGCGAAACTCGATAGGAAACGGCTCATAGCGAGACCGCAACGACTCCGGTAGACTCACACAGCCATGACCTGGCTTGTCGCGCTAGCTGTCGCCGGATCATTCGTCACATCGCTCATGGCGACCTACGTCGTGCGCGGTTGGGCGAGGCGCGTGGGTTTCGTGGATCGACCCGGCGGCCACAAGGAACACGATGCGCCGGTCGCACTGGGCGGTGGCATCGCACTGTTCCTGGCGATTGGCGGGCCGATTCTGCTCGGAACGGTTCTGGTGGGCTTCACGGATGGCGCCACATCAAGCCACTGGTTTCCCACGTTCATTCAGCAGCACGCCTCGGGGGTTTCGTCCAAACTGCCCGTTGTCCTGGGAATTGTGGCCTGTTCGTGCGTCCTTTTCATCACGGGGCTCATCGACGATCGCCGTCCGCTTGGCGCCGGTCCGAAGTTCGCCGTGCAGATAGCCGTCGCACTCTTTACAGCTTGGATCATGGGTATCCGCGCCGTCCAGTTGTTCCCCGCACCGCTCTCGATAGCCGCCACGGTACTGTGGATCGTACTGATCACCAACGCCTTCAACTTCCTGGACAACATGGACGGTCTCAGCGCGGGCGTTGCAGCGATCGCGGCTGCCATCTTCGCGATCACTTCCATGCGAGCGGGGCAGGTTTTCGTCCCCGTGATGGCCTGGGTCATGGTGGGCGGGCTGCTTGGTTTCCTGGTCTTCAACTTCGCGCCAGCCACGATCTTCATGGGCGATGCGGGGAGTCTCATGATCGGCTATCTGATGAGTGTCGTGACCATTCTCACGACGTTTTACGATCCGGGGCAGAATCTCAAACCGCTGGGACTCATCGTGCCGATCGTCGTGCTAGCCGTTCCGCTCTACGACGTCGTCAGCGTGGTGTTGCACCGGCTCAGCGCCGGCGAGAACCCGCTGCGCGGCGACCGGCGCCATTTCTCGCACCGCCTCTGCCGGCGAGGTATGAAGCCGCGCGGTGCGGTGCTGACCGTTTATCTGGCGACGGCTGCCACGGGCCTGCCGGCGATCGCGCTGCCGCGCGTGGATTGGTTCATCGCGATCCTGCTACTGGCGCAGTGCCTGTGCGTCGTTACGATGATTGCCATCCTGGAACACGTGCGCGTCGATGAATCCCAAGCCGGTTGAGCCGCCCCAATCCGACATCAGCCGCGTCGTGCCGAGGTGGTTCGACTCCGATGCGTCGGGATCGCTCACGCTCCGGGTTGGGTGGCCCAGGTTCTTTGAACCTGGGGTCACGATTGCTTCCGGGCGGGAGATCAAGCTGCTTGCTCGCCGCCGTAACCCGATCGAATCGAGCCCCCAAGTCTGAAGACTTGGGCCACCCATCTTGTACCATCTTGTCAGGGGACGCTGTTGGGTGCATCGAGTGGGCTGTCCGATACGGGCAATAGGTCTACAATACGTGGGACGTTCGCCGATCCCGCAGGTGCGGGTGTCGAATACGGGTGTGGAGCGCGGTCGACCCCAGCGCGCCGGGGGCGGGAACCTCGGCGACCGCTACGACGTAGCTCTCAATAAAGGGACTATGAATTGAATGGAGTTGGTTTCTCATAGGAGAGGTAAACAAATGCAAGTTGCGAAACAGGCTCTTCTTGGCCCGCGAGGATGGCGCCCGATGGCGGCGGCGGTCCTTGGTGTGATGTTGATGCCATGTGTCGGTATCGGCGACCCCATCGAGGACTTTAGCAAGCTGGAACAGGAGATGGAATCAGCCAACGAGGCGTACCACGCAGCGCTGGCTGCGCGGAGGGTGAAAGATCCCGGATTCGATGAGGCGGACAAGGCCAAGCTTCCGCCCGACAGGCGCGGAGCGATCCTCGCGAAGATGGATGCGCTGGTAAAAGCCAACACGAAGAAGCCCGGCGGCTTTGACATGGCGAACATGACGCTCTACTGGTCGCTCGAACTCGAATCGGAGGAATCCCCCGCGCGATTCGCCGGGCTTGTCGAAGCATACCCCGATCTTCCCGACCAGCTTGACCAACTCAAGGAGCTTCAATACAGGTACCAGTTGGGCGGCACACCGGAGGCGTGGATCGACGTGACCGCAAGATTGGCCGCCAAGACCAAGAACGAGGACGTCCGCCCCGCCGCCAGGTTCTTGATCGCAAAAATCCAGATGGACATGGGAAAGCTCGAGGTGGCCAAACGAGCTTTCGCCAAGATCGGCAAAGGCAAACCCGAGTCAGACCTCGCGAAGTACGCCCTGGGATTCGTCTTCGAGATCGAGCATCTTCAGGTTGGCATGGAGGCACCCCAATTCGAGGCGACCACGCTCGACGGTAAGAAGGTCTCGCTGAAGTCGCTTCGTGGAAAGGCGGTCCTGCTGGATTTCTGGGCGAGTTGGTGACCGGCCTGTATTGGTGAGATTCCTCACCTCAAAACCGCCGTGTCGCGGTTCAAGGACAAGTTCGAGATCCTGAGCATTTCCGCCGACGACCACCGTGAGGCGCTCGAGACTCTGCTAAAGACCATCGAGATTCCCGGGATTCAAACGTGGGATCTCAAGGACGACAAGTACCCCGTTATCGAGTTGTACAACATCCAGGGCTTCCCGACCTGGTATCTCCTGGATGCCAACGGCGTCATCCGGGCGCGCGACCCGCTCGGCGACGCGCTCATCCCAGCGATCGAGGCGGCGCTGAAACCGATCAAACCGGCGACTGCGAAGTCCGCGAGCGGATGACGCAAGCGTGTCCGTCAGTGCCCACGGGTACGCCACCGCTTGCCCATGCCACCCGCGTGGTCCGCTGTGTGCCACTCCTGTGTCAGCAGTGCGTTGGGATCGCGCCATTCCCACGAGCCAGGTACTGCTCACAGAGCAGTGGCACGGGGCCGCTCGGTAAGTATCGGCCAGGCCCCCGCTCCGGAAGCAACCGGTGCTTCCGGAGCTAGGCCTGGCACGCGGTCGGGGTCAATGGTATACGGCGACGGCGTCTGCCGCTCGCCTCTTCCAATCGTTAGTTTTATCGACTCGGATCGACGCGTCGTCCATGCGGACTTCCCCGTGTCGCGCCGAGCATTTCCCCTTGATTACATTGGGGGATTCATTCCAGAATACGCGCGCGGAAACAAGAATGGCAGGACCACCAGTCGTAGTCACACGGTTTGCCGCGGGGAAGATGGGAGTATTCTTCGACATTGAGTAGTCGTTCGGTACTCTGCAACGAGGCCGCATGGCACTGACGTCTGGCGGTCGCCACAGGCAGTACCGTGTGGCACAGCGACCCTCCGCTGTGTCTGGGCAACCATCCCGCCGAGGGTCTCTGGGCAACCACCCAGCCGAGGGCGGCTGGGCTACATATGACTCAGCCAACTCGTTAAACCAAGCGTGACTGAGCCCTAGAGTCCTCCGCCGTGGGCAAGGCGCACAAGTTCGGGAAGGGATACCGCCTGTGTCTTGCGCATGACGTGAGCGCGATGCGCCTCGACGGTCTTGATAGCGACGCCGAGTTCACCGGCGATCTGCTTGTTGGGCAGGCCCGACACCACTAGTTTCATCACCTCTCGCTCGCGAGGCGTCAGGCACGCGACTCGCTTGCGCATTTCGGTCTTGCGGAGCCGCCGGCTGTGGTTGTCCATGTCCTTCTGGATGGCGTATCGAACAACTTCCAACAACGCCACCGAGGAAAACGGCTTCTCAATGAAGTCGATCGCGCCCTGTTTCATGGCCCGGACGGCCGTCGGCACATCGCCGCAACCGGTGAGCATGATGATGGGGATGCAGATATTGCGCACC
>JADFOB010000184.1 GCA_022563055.1 Planctomycetota bacterium | reverse complement strand
GGAAACAACGTCGATGATGATACGCGGCGACACCGTCCAGGAGCGCGAACGTCCAGGAGCATCGACCGATAAGCGGATCCCCACCGCGTGCCGCCCGCCCTTGCAGTCTGGCGCCACTCTCAGCTCGTTAAAAAGTAGCGGCCGCCCTCCGTGGCGGCCGTAGAGCCCCGAAGAACGTGGGTTCGGGAAGCGTCGTCGAGTTCTTCAATCGGCTCCTATTCGTTCAGGCGACGGATGTTCGCTCCGACCGCCGAGAGCTTCTCCTCGATCCGCTCATATCCGCGATCGATATGGTAGGTTCGCTGCACGCGCGTCGTGCCCTTGGCGATCAAGCCGGCCAGGATCAGCGCCGCCGATGCACGGAGGTCGGAGGCCATCACCGGCGCGCCAATCAGACGCTTCACACCCTGAACAATCACCGTGGGCCCCTCCTTGCGAAGACGGGCACCCATGCGGTTGAGCTCGCCGACGTGCAGGAAGCGGTCCGGAAAGATTTTCTCCGTGATGACGCTGTTGCCATCCGCAAGGCACAGCAGCGCCATCGCCTGAGCCTGCAAGTCGGTGGGGAAACCCGGATAGGGCTGCGTCGTGATTTCGACCGGTTCCAGGCGTCGCGACGACGCCACCGAGATTCCCTTCTCGCTACGTTCGATGATCACACCGATGCGACGCAGGCGATCCACCACCGCCCGCATGTGCTCGATCTTCGCGCCGCAGAGCTCGAGATCGCCATTGGTGATGGCCGCCGCGATCATGTAGGTGCCCGCCTCGATCCGGTCGGAGATCACCCGGTGTTCCGCACCGTTGAGGCTGTTCACGCCGTCGATCGTAACCTGCGGCGTGCCCTGCCCGATGATCCGCGCGCCGCACGCGTTGAGGAAGTTGGCAAGATCAACAATCTCAGGCTCACAGGCAGCCGACTCGATCACCGTTCGCCCCTCCGCCAACGTCGCAGCCATCAGCACATTGGCGGTAGCCGTCACCGAGGATCCGAACGGTCCACCCAGGAAGACGTCCGCCCCTTTGATCTTTTTCGCCTTCAAGAGCACATCGCCGTTGACCAGCTCAAAATCCGCCCCCAACGCGGTAAGACCCTGGATGTGCAGATCGATCGGCCTGTCACCAATCGCGCACCCGCCCGGCATCGACACCTGTGCCCGCCGGCGCTTGGCCAGCAACGGACCCATCACGCAGACGCTCGCCCGCATCTTGCTCACCAGTTCGTACTCGGCATGGGAGTTCATCTCGTCCACGACACGAAGATGCAGCGCCCCGTCATCGTCACGCTCCGACTTGACGCCCAGTTTGGCGAGCAGCACCTGTAGTTGACGAACGTCCGCCAGATCGGGCACGTTCCGCAGCACCGTCTCACCCTCGACCAGGATCGTCGCCGCCATGATCGGAAGCGCGGCGTTCTTCGCACCGCTGATCTCGATCGAGCCCTTCAACCGGTTCCCACCGACAATCTCTAGAACCTGCACAGCTCATCCTTCCCAGGTCATACCATCGCGTGCGTTACCAACGCGCCGCCCAAGTAGCGCCCGCCCCCCGTGGCGGCCGTAGAACGTCTACGATGCTAACGGGTGCCACTGCTCTTGAGCAGTGCAGTTTCTACGTCGGCGCGAAACACTGCTCAAGAGCCGTGGCACAGTCACGGACACATTTAAGCGTGACGATGCTAGCCCCTACCCTGGCGAAAACATAAGCACCCGTTCCTGCCCGACAACCCGATCCTTGAGCGTCTGGCGGTGCACAAGCGTTCGGGGCGCTTCGATCGCCTGCCTGGCTTGCTCCGCGCACCCATCCGCCACCTCCACCACAACGACTCCATCCGCTTTGAGAAAAGCCGAAGCGTCACCGCCGATGCTGCGATAGAACGACAACCCGTCCTGTTCATCCGTCAGCGCAGCTCGGGGCTCGTAACCGCGTACGTTCGCATCCAGTTGGGCTACCTCGTCACCTGGGACATAGGGCGGATTCGACATCACCACATCGAACCCACCCTCCGGCACATGCTCCGGGGGCAACGAAAGACAATCGGCCTCCACAAGCGAGAGCCGATCGGAAACTCCATGTCGATCCGCATTACGCCGCGCTATCTCAAGGGCTGCCGCCGAAACGTCCGTCGCCACGATCTGGGCCTCGTCGAGATTCACCAGCAAAGCCACCGCGATACACCCGCTGCCGGTCCCCAGATCCCATAGGCGAGGTTGCAAAAGTCCTCTCTTGTGGCAGTGATCGATCACACATTCTACCAGTCGCTCTGTTTCGCTGCGCGGGATCAGCACCTCCGGTGTAACAATCAGCGGGAGTGAGAAGAACTCCTTCTCACCCACCAGATAAGCAATCGGCTCATGCCCGGCTGCGCGCTTGACCAAATCGCGGAACTTCTGCGTAGGCGCCTCGCCCAGCGTCTGATCGAACCGCGTGTAGAGATCGATCCGCCGGCAATCGGCGGAATGAGCGAGCAGCACCTCGGCGCTAAGCCGCGGATCGTCAATGCCCTCCCGCGTGAAGTACGTCGTCGTCCACGACAGCAGACGTGCGATCGTCCACTCGGATTCCTTCGCAACCGGTTCAGCACTCATCAGAAGTGGTGCCCCAATAATGGTGGCCTAACAGTCCGCTGAAAAAGTAGCGGCCGCCCCCTGTGGCGGCCGTAGAACTAAAGAAGTAGCGGTCGCCCCCTGTGGCGGCCGTAGAACACTCTAGTGCTCCGTCAGCCGTGTATTGATGGGTGTCCCACGCGCGCTCCCTTACGGTCGCGGTTCGGAACCGCGTTACGGGCATCCAGATCCGAACCGCGACCGTTAGCCCAAGTTCCGCAACTTTGGGTCCAAAACCGGCCTGATGGGGGCGCCAGGCCTGTTTGTTCTTTGATTTCTTGACTACATTTGCGAGTCGGGACTCCATTGGGGCTGGCCCAGACGGGTTGGGATTTTCAACCCGAGTCGGCCAAGCAAGGTGCGTTGGGAGGCGTCAGTCTGCGTCACGCATCGGATGAGAACCTCACGCCCGTTGGACGTGGGCAGCACGACATCGTTGGTCTTGATCCGAGCGAGCTCTTCGATCAGCGGACGCGGCCCGTTGCCCAGCCCACAGCGAGACATCCACAACTCGAGCATCTTCCACATGGCGTAGGCCGGGAACGAGAACAGGATGTGACCCTGCACTCGGTCTTCCTTTTGGTGCCGGATGGGGCGCAGGTTCAATTCCGATTTCTGCGTTCGAAACGCGGCTTCCGCTTGGATCAACGGGATGTACGTCTTCCACAGATCCTCTGCAGTCCAGTCAACCAGGTTCGTGCGAAGCAGGTAGCATCCTTCACTGAGGCTTGCCCATTCCCGCCACGCGCCCTTCTTGGTCCAAGTCACTTTGAGGAATCCGTCGGCCCCATCTCGTTCTACCGTACTGACCTTGATGTCGAACAGACCGGCCGCCCGAGAGTTCCTGCCAAGTAGTCGACCGATCTGTCGTTCCACCTGACTGCGATTGGATTTCTTCTTCGCCTTGTCCAACCGACGTTCAAGATTCTGCAGCCCTTCCTCGATCCGCTTCTCGAATCGCTCATGCATCGCCTTTTCCTTTTCACGACGCGCGGCACTGCGACAGAGAATGAACGTTTCGTTTCCTTCGGGACCGGGACGCAGCTTCACTTCGATGCCCTCTTGGACCGGCGTCCACTCCTGCTCCAGGAGGGCCTGCTCGTACGACCGTAGCGTCGCTTGGGGCGTCCCCACGATGTACTGTCCATCTCGATCTCGCAGGAATTGCAGGTTTTCGTCGCTGACCATCCCACGATCCAGAACCCAGATCCGCCGGGCTTTGCCGTGCTTGGACTCCATGGTCTCGATGATTTCCTGGAGTGTTTTTGAATCGTGCCGATTGCCTTCGAACACCTCATAGGCCACGGGCAACCCTTCTCGGGTTACGACCAGGCCAATACACACCTGCTTGCAATCGGGGCGGTGGTCACGCGAAGGACCTCGTTGGGCTTGAGGATTACGC
>JADFOB010000183.1 GCA_022563055.1 Planctomycetota bacterium | reverse complement strand
TGGTGCTATCTACACTGGGCATATGCTCGACATGGCTCGCTTGGCCGTCCGCAAGGTGGTGGGGAAGACACGCGCGGAGTTCGACGCGGATGAGAACCTCCGGCTGGCCCTAACCCATTTGATTCAGACCATGGGTGAGGCGGCGCGTCACGTGTCACCCTCCTTCCAGCACGCACATGGGCGCATCCCCTGGGCCAAGATCATTGGTATACGCCACAAGGTCGTCCACGATTACATGCACGTTGATTACGACATTGTCTGGGATGTCGTGACGGTCAACCTCCCACCCGTCGTCGTCGAACTCGAAGCGATCGTCTTGCCGGAAACCGACGAACCGGAGAAGTGACCCCGCCATCGGCCCGCTTGTGCTGCTCGTGGAAAACGAGAGACAGGCTACCGACGGCATGAACTCAACGGTACGCCACGTCGCCGCTGCCGGGAGCGCAAGCGACCGGTGCTCAACGCCGCGCTTGGGGCTCGGATCAGTAGCGCGGCATTGTGCTCGGCGGTTTACACCTCTTCGATCTCTTTGGTCTTTGCGGCCAGGACGGTGTCGATCTCGCCTTCGTGCTGCTTGGTGAGTTCCTGAATGGCGTCCTTGAGATCCTTGGCCTGGTCCTCGCTGAGGGTCTTGTCCTTCTTCTCGGCGACGTCGACGGCCTTGTTGGCGTCGCGGCGGGCGTTGCGGACGCCGATCTTCTGGGTTTCCGCCATCTTTCTGACCTCTTGCGCAAGCTGCTGGCGCCGCTCGCCCGAAAGAGGCGGAATCGGGAGGCGGATGGCTTTCCCGTCGTTGAGCGGCGCCACGCCGAGGCTCGACGTCTGGAGCGCCTTCTCGATGTCCTTCAGCGTCGTCGGGTCGAACGGCTTGACCAGCAGCGTGCTCGGTTCGGGCACGCCGATGGTGGCGAGTTCGCGCAGCTCCATCCTGCTTCCATAGGCGGCCACCTCGACCTTGATGTGCTCGATCAAGGCGGGACTGGCGCGACCGGTGCGAACGCGTCGAAACTCCTGTTTGAGGAATTCGATGGTCTTGGCCATCTTCGCCGAACATTCGTTCTCGATCGCGGAGCGTGCCATATCCGTTCCCCAAAAAAGCCTTCCGAGATGTTCGCTCAGTGACTGCTTCCGTCGTCGATAAGCGTCCCCACGCGCTCACCCTGCACCACGGCCCGCATGTGCCCCGGCTGTCGTAAATTGAGAACGACGATCGGGATCTTACTTCGCTGGCACAGATCCACGGCGGCGAGATCCATGATTTTCAGCCGCTTGTCGATCACCTCGTTGTAGGTCAGCCGGTCGATGCGCGTGGCGGTCGGATCGGTGGCGGGGTCGGCGGTGTAGACACCGTCCACCTTCGTGGCTTTGAGCAGGATGTCGGCGCGGACCTCGGCCGCCCGCAGCGCCGCCCCCGTGTCCGTCGTTACGAACGGGTTTCCGGTTCCGCCCGCGAAGATCACCACGCGACCTTTCTCCAGATGTCGAATCGCCCTTCGCCGGATGAACCTCTCACAGATCTTATCGACGTCGAGCGCGCTTTGCACGCGCGTCGGTACGCCGATCGATTCGAGCGTATCCTGGACCGCCAGCGCGTTGATCACGGTCGCCAGCATTCCCATGTAGTGGCCGGTGGTTTCTTCGATGGGTGAGTTCTTGGCGATGACACTGCCGCGGACGATGTTGCCGCCACCGACGACGACGCCCACCTGCGTTCCCAAGTCGACGACGAGCTTGATCTCCTCGGCCAAGGTTCGCAGGGCGGTCCCGTCGATCCCGGTTTTTCCGGCCTGACAGAGGCCTTCCCCGCTGATCTTCAGGAGGACGCGGCGATACTTCGACTCAGACATCGCGTCTGTTCCCTCAGGGCCGATGCGAGATCCGAGGGTGCACGGGCAAGAAAACGGGCGTTGGAGCCCGAACCCGAATCGGGCGACTATCCGCCGATTCTCAAGATCACAAAACCGGTGACGGCGTTGACCTCCGCTTGCTTGAGCACGTCACGAATCTTCGTCTTTGCGTACTCATCGGTCTTGACGTGGATCTGCTCCATCAGCACGCGCTCGGCGTAAAAGGCGTTGACCTTGCCCGTAACGATTTTCTCGATGATCTGCTCGGGTTTACCCTCTTCCTTGGCGAGTTCCCGCGCCCGCTTGCGGATCTTCTCGACCTCTTCTTCCGATACGCCGGAGCGATCAATGGCCAGCGGGTCGGTGAAGATCGTGTGCATGCAGAGGTCCGCCGCGACGGGTTTGTCCGACTTGGGCTCGCAGTCCAGGGCGAGCAGGATACCGCTCTTGCCGTCATGGTGTATGTACGAGGCGAGGTATTCCCCCTCCACACGCCGACACCGCGCGAGCTTCATGTTCTCACGCATCTTGCCGAAAACGTCGGTGAACATCTCCTCCAGGACCGGGTCTTGGCGGATGACTTCCGGATCGGGTGATGCCTGAGTCCCACCGGCGACCTTCTTGGCGAAGGCGAGGGCGAGGGCTGTGAAGAGCTCGTTTCTTGCCACGGGCGCCGTCTCACACTGAAGCTCCACCAGCGCGCCGACTTTTCGGGACTCGTCAATGTAGACGCCGATGCGTCCTTCTCCCGTCGCCTTGTCGGATCGCTCAGCCAGCTTCCCCTTGTGCCTCTTGCGTAGCCACTCGAGGGCCGGTTCCAGCTCGCCGCCGGATTCCGTGAGAGCCTGCTTGCACTCCATCATCGGGAGATCCGTTCGCCCGCGCAACTCCTTGACCATCTGCGCTGTCACTGATGCCATTTCGGGATACCTTCGAATGAAAAACCGTAAGAGCCGTCGCGCGATCACTCGCACAGGCTGCTTGTGGATTCGCCTAGGCCGACGTTTCGGACTCCGAGGCGGTAGCTGGGGTCAAACCGGCGCTCGCATCCTTGGGAGGCTCTCCCTCCTGCAGGGATCCCACCGCGCTTGCGTCGAGACTCGCAGCCTGTGCCACCTCGGCCTTCTGATCGTCCGCCCGCGCCGTGGTTGGCTGGGGCGGGCGCTGTTGCGGTTGTGCCTCGACTTCTTCTTCGGGAGGCGCTACCTCTACCTTGCGCCCTCTGAGCCCGAGTTCCACAGCGTCGGCGAGCTGCGACAGGATAAGATCGATCGCGCGCATGGCGTCGTCATTGCCGGGGATCGGAATATCCGCAAAGTCAGGATCGGAATCCGTATCGATCAGACAAATGGTTGGGATTTTCAGGATCCTGGCCTCGCGGACGGCGTTTTTCTCGCGGTGAACGTCGATCACAATCAACGCGCCGGGAAGCTTGGTCATCTCGCGGATGCCCTCGAGGTTCCGCCGGATCTTTCGCAACTCGCGCGACCGCGACGCCATCATCTTCTTGCTGTACTGCTGCGCGGTACCGTCAGCCTCGGCGGCTTCCAGCTCTTCCATGCGCCCCAGCCGAAGCCGGATCGTCCGGAAGTTTGTGAGCGTGCCACCGAGCCATCGCTCCGCCACGTACGGCATGTTGACGCGCCCCGATTGCTGTTTGATATGGGGCCGAGCTTGGCGCTTGGTCCCCACAAAAAGAACATCTTTCCCACTGGCGACCAGCTGGGCGATAAACTTCTTGGCACGCAGCAACCCCTTCACCGTCTCGCGGATGTCGATGATGTGAATGGTATTGCGCTTACCGAAGATGTACGGCGCCATCTTCGGGTTCCAGCGGCTTGAACGGTGGCCGAAATGGATTCCGGCATCTACTAATCGACGAACCAACTCCGAAGCCAAACGGCACCTCCAACGAAAATCACACCCAGCGGACGGCCAAAGCATGACGACACGTACTTGGCCTGAACCTGTCAGTCTAGCAGATTGGCAAAAGGCATCAAGCGGGTCTTCGACGATTCTTGCCTCCCGCCGCGCGACACGCCCCGGGGGGGGGCGGAAACCGGCCGGGTGGCCCACCTTTTCAAAGGTGGGCGCACGATTCCGAGGCGGGAATCGGCGTCCCCACGTCTAAAGACGTGGGCCACCAAACCAAGACTGTGACGACCCTTG
>JADFOB010000182.1 GCA_022563055.1 Planctomycetota bacterium | reverse complement strand
AGTGTGCTATGGTCCCCGCTCACGGACTTGTCACTGCCCGAACCTGCGATTGACCCAAATGGCGACGAAGAAGGCCAAAACGAGCAAGCGTTCGACGGCTTCCAAACGGCGTAAACCCGCGCAAAAACCCAGCGCGTATTTTCTTTCCTTGAAGGTGGAGAACGTGCGATGTTTCGGGGCTGGCGCGCAAACGCTAGATCTATCGGATACCGACGGAGGACCAGCCCACTGGACCGTCATCCTCGGCGACAACGGAACGGGCAAGAGCACCTTGCTTGAATGTCTGGCGGCCTTCGACGCCGTGCGGGACACGCCTGACGCCAGCGCATCCGGGCCTGTGAACCGCGCGGGGCAATGGGTTCAATCGGGCCGTGAGCATCACCTTCCCCGCCTCGGGTCCGCCTCTATGACTAGGCTTAGAATCGTCGCGGCCTTCGGCGGAGGGTTGAAGATACGATCGACAACATTGGAAACCGCGGTCACGGATATAGCGTACTTCGGGCCATCGGGTCTCAACTTCACGATTGCCTACGCTCGGAGTGACGCACCGCTCCCGTTCTGCTGCGCCTATGGCGTCTCGCGGCGGATGGGGTCAAGCTCACTATCCGGGCGATCGGATGATCGAACTGCTAGTCTCTTCGATGACCGCGTGGAGCTTCTCAACGCGGAAGAATGGCTGTTGCAGCTCGACTATGCGGCTGCGAAGAGCTCGACTATCCGAGAGAGACAGCGGGAACGGCTGAAGGAGGTCAGGCGGCTTCTCATTGACATTCTCCCCGACGTCAAGGACATCCGGATCAGCACGCCTACTGAGGAACGACCGCGCCCGGGTGTCGAGTTCAAGACCGACGATGGCTGGGTTCCACTGCGATGGATCGGATACGGATACCGAACGGCCGTCGCCTGGATGGTCGACCTAACCGCCCGATTGGTTCAGCGCTACCCGAACAGCAAAAACCCGCTCTTGGAACCGGCGGTTGTCCTGATCGACGAGATCGATCTGCACCTTCATCCATCCTGGCAGCGTCACCTGATGACGCACGTCAGCGCGCGTTTTCCCAACGTGCAGTTCATCGTTACCGCTCACAGTCCGCTGTTCGTGCAGGCTGCCGAAGGGGCCAATCTGGTCGTCTTGAAACGCGAGAAGGATCGCGTGGTCATTGACAATGATGTGCAGGCTGTCGAAGGCTGGCGGGTCGATCAGGTGCTCACGAGCGATCTGTTCGGACTCAAGTCGGCCAGGCCGCCCAAGCACGAGAATCTGTTGGCGCAACGCAAGAAGCTCCTAACCAAGGCGAAGCTGACCAAGCCCGATCGCAAGAAGCTAGCTGTGCTCGAGGAGCAGATCGGTTCCCTGCCGGGCGGCGAGACGGCTGATGATGCCAGGACGATGGCTCGTATCGAAAGGACGCTGAGCAAGCTCGAGAAGAAGCGGAGCCGTGCCCGTGATACAGATTGACAAACCGGACACGGGCCCGGCCATCCTCACCAATCCAGCCAACCGCGGCCCCAAAGAGACGCAGAAACTCAAGGACGCCTACGACGCCGGCCAGCACAACTTCAAGTCAGAAGACTTCAAGTCGGACATCTACGGGGCCAAATCAGTCAAGAACGCGTTAAGGAAGGCCCAGCACGACAAGTGCTGCTTCTGCGAGTCAAAGGTTACGCACGTAGCGTATGGCGACATCGAACACTTTCGGCCCAAGGGCGGATATCGCCAGGAATCCGCGGACCATTTGGGCAAGCCGGGGTACTACTGGCTGGCTTACGAGTGGAGCAATCTCTTCTTCTCTTGCCAGCTATGCAACCAGCGGTACAAAGGAAACCTGTTCCCTCTGGAAGACCCCGCCGACCGGGCGTTGTCGCATCACGACGACTTGACCGCCGAGGCGCCGCTCTTCATCGACCTGGCCAACGAAGACCCAACCGAGTACGTCGGCTTCCGAGAGGAGTACGCCTATGCGATCGACGACAATGAATACGGGGTAACATGTATCAAGGCGCTCGGGCTCAACCGCGCCGAGTTGGAGGAGCGACGGCGGGACCGGCTCAGCGAGCTCAAGTACAAAGTCCGAATGGTGGATATTCTTGCCCAACGGGAGAACGACGCTGCCGACCCTCTGGATTCGGTAGAACAGGGGCTGCTCGACGACCTTCGCATTGAACTCGCGGAGAACAAGACCGCCGCAGCCGAATACTCCGCCATGGCGAGCGTCGCCCTGGCGTCATTCGTTGCTTAGGCGGACGCTGTGCTTCTCCACCGCGCCGGCGCTTTGCCGAGATGGACGCCCTTCCGCTAGGATACCCAACCATGTCCGACATTTCATCCATGACGGCTGCCGAACTGGCGGAGCGGCTCGGAGGGACGCTTGAAGGTGACGGCGGGATCGTGATTTGTGACGTCACCGTGCTCGACAAGGCTGGACCAGGCGACCTCTCATGGGTTGGTACGCCGGAGTTCCTGCCCAAAGCGGTGGAATCCAAGGCGGGCGTCGTGCTGGTGCCCCAAGGATGTTCGTTACCGCCGGGACGGACCGCGATCGGTGTGGCTGATCCCGATGCGGCGCTGGCTGATGCCCTGGGCATCCTGGCTCCGCCGAGTGATCCGGTCGAACCCGGTGTTCACCCCACAGCCACGGTGAGCCCGGACGCAAACGTCACCGGGGCGTCCATTGGTGCCCACGTGTATGTTGGCCGCAGTGCGGTGGTCGGTGAGGGCACACAGCTATGTCCGGGCGTCTACGTGGGTGCGTGGTCAAAGATCGGGCGAGACTGCGTATTGTGGCCGCACGTTGTGGTCCGCGAGCGCATTACGATCGGTGATCGCGTCATCATTCACCCCAACAGCACGATCGGTGCGGACGGTTTCCGCTATCTGTTTAGAGAAGGACGACACCGGAAGATTCCGCAGATCGGGACCGTTGTCATCGAGGACGATGTCGAAATCGGCGCGAATTGCACCGTGGATCGAGCACGCAGCGGCGAAACGCGAATCCGCCGAGGCACGAAGATCGACAACGTCTTTCATATCGGGCACAACTGCGACATCGGTGAAGATTGCATCATGGCTGCTGGTGGCGTCATCGGGGGTTCCACCTCCCTGGGCCACCACGTTGTCCTGGCCGGTCATGTCGGCATCGCCGATCACGTCCACGTTGGTGCCGGTGCGCAGATTGCTGGAAAATCCACCGTCACGACCGACGTCCCGGATGGGAGTATCGTTCGCGGCATCCCGGCGATCGACACCCGCCGCTTCGCTCGCCAGCAGGCAGCCCTACGCCGCCTTCCCAAGTGGATGGAGCGACTGCGCGACCTCGCCAAACGCATCGAACAACTGGAACAACAGAAGCGCTGATCGGCTGCTCGTCAGCATACTGCGGAGCGGACACCCCCGCGGTTACGGCTTTCGGAGCGTGTACTTTTGGGATCGGGCGAGCAACATGCGGGTGCGGTCGTGGTTGGCTTTGGTGCCCATGGCGACGACGTGGAAAACCAGCTCCGAGCCCTCTTCGTAGCAGGTTTGCTTGCGGGGCTTGAGCTTGGCGTTCGCGAAGATGGCCGCGACTTCCTCGAACACGTGCTTCGTGTTGGGGGTGACGATGTGGTATTCCTGGATGTCCCAGCGCTGTCCGATCCAGCGCTCGATTCCGTCGAGGACCAGCAGGGCGACCAGAATCACGGCTGCGCCGAACGCCGCCAGGGCGAGCTGGCCAAACCCAGCCGCCATGCCGACAGCCGCCACCGCCCAGATCGTCGCTGCGGTGGTAAGCCCGTAGACGCCGCCGCGCGCACGCAGAATGACACCGGCACCCAAAAAGCCGATCCCGGTGACGATCTGCGCGGCGATACGAGTCGAGTTTAGATCCGGTGAGCCGATGATCTGCGACAGGATGGTGAACAGGCACGCGCCGACGCAGATGAGGATGATGGTGCGAAGCCCGGCGGGCTTATCGCGCACCTCTCGCTCCAAACCGATCAGGCCACCTAGGATGAGCGCCGCGCCAAGGCGAATCACGTGGTCCGCCTCGGGCCACATCGCAGCCTCG
>JADFOB010000002.1 GCA_022563055.1 Planctomycetota bacterium | reverse complement strand
GAGTGCCACAAGTTTGGCACGATCCATCTGTGGCCGGATGATCTCGATATTGGGCCTTGATACACGAATCTCCTTGGAAATCTCCTCCACGTCGCGGGCGCTCGGATCGGGAAGCGTGAGGGACAAGCGGTAGCTCCCGGTACGATCCGGGACAAAATGCCCCTCGAACCATCCGGGGCGATCCGGTCGAACCCGAAGCACGAATTCTCCCCGTCGCCCGTCGACGCTGTAATAGGCGGTCACCTGATCTTTTCGGATCGGCTCATACTGTGCGTTGAAGAGCCGCGCTGTGACGGTAACCGTTTCGCCGAGCGAGAACTGTTCGCTGTCGGTCAGGATCGTTCCGCGCTTCGCACCGCCAAGCAGCTTGCCCTCCGCCAGATACCGGATCATCTGAACCCAGAACCGGTTAAAGCGCTCGGTTCCACCGCGTTGTCGTCGCCAGCGCCACGTTCCGTCGAAGCCGATAAAGCCGGTCCGACCCGCACCGACAAACTGAACCGCTGCGAGTACATGGGCTCCGTGATTGTTGGCCATTCGCGGATCGCCGTGACGCATCAGGACGGTCGCGACCGGCTTTTCCTTGAGAACGGGATAGTGCCAGAACAGATCGGCGCCTCGCTGCCACAGCAGCTTCGTAGAGGCGACGTCCTCGGCGAGCGTAAGAATGGAGTGCCCCAGGGCCACATCCGGGATAATCAGCGGCGCGCCCAACCTCTGATAGTGTCCCACGCGGTTGAGAATCAGGTCGGCCTGTGGGTCGAGCGTGACCGGCAGCAGGTCGTGGATCGGGCTAAGCGACGAGTCATGCAGGAAGTCGGGCGTGTGGGCTCGCGACGCGGTCAGCAAAAAACCTCCGCCGTGCTCGGTCACGAGCGTGTCGATCAGGCGGCACCATCGATGGTCAAACGCTCGCTTGTCGGGATCCATCAGCACGACAACGTCGTACGCGAACAGCTCCTCGGGCTCGCGCGGCAGGTGGTCGATGACGGTGTTGCCGTCGCGGACCGCGCTTAGATCAGCCGACTGGAGCCAGCAGCTTACGTCGAACGTGTCATCGCGCTGAAGCAACCGGGTTACATATCGATATTCCCAGCTCGGCCCACCCGAGACCACGAGGATCCGGCTGCGCGACTCAATGATGGTCACGGTTGTCTGTTTGCTGTTGTCATCGAGGACCGCTTCGGATTCCAGCGGCAAAACGGTGATGGTGTAGACGAAGCGCCCGGTGGTGTTCTGGCTGTGCTGGAACGTAACGGGCACCATCGCGGAGTCGGATTCGATCACGACGTTCCGGCTTGCGATCACGCGTCCCTCGCCTGCGGTGGCTGCGCTCCGCTGACGCAGCTCGACTTGGATGGTCCTGCCCGCCATTCCCTGCGAAGCCAGCTCGGCGCTGATGGCGAAGGGATCCTGTTTGAACGCGTTCTTGGGCGCGATGATCTGGGCGACCCGGATGTTTTGTGGGGGCGAAGGATCGCCTACGCCGACTGTGAAGATCGGGATGCGGCGGTCGCGCGCGTAGCGTGCCACGTCCGAGGCGGTTGCGCCTTGATTGAATCCGCCGTCGCTGATGACCACGATGCCGGCGACCGGTGCTGCACCGACGGATTCCACGCTACGGCGAACAGCGCGGTCGATGTTCGTCGTCGCTCCCGTGGCTGCGAGCATCAGCGGGACTTTGTCAGCGGTCGTGGGGCCTGGGGACTCTGGGGACGGGTCCGACGCCTGCGGTGGGTCATTTCCACTCGCCGCGGCGCCAGGAGCCTCTCGCCTTGCGCGGACCGTCGCAAGAAGCACGGGCTCGTCGTTAAACGAGTAGACCTTCACCCGGTTGTTGGCAGCCAGCCCGCGCAGCAACGCACGATCGCCACGTTCCAGAAGACGCCGGGTCAGCGTAGCCCGGCGACCCACCGATTCGACTTGATCGCTTGGCAGCGCCCGGACGATGCGCTCCTTTATGGCCGGGTCGCCGTAGCGGTCTCTGAGGTCCATGCTGGATGAGTCGTCCAGCAGGACGATGGTATACGAGTCGACCCAGCGGCGCAGAATTCGTACGCGGGCGGGTTCGAGAAGTATAACCGCCAGTGCCACAATCACGGCACATCGAAGACCCGCGAGGACCATTCGAACCCTCTTGGACGCTCCGATCCGTCCCTCGCGGCGATACATCCAAATCACGGCCCAGCACAGTGCGAGCAGAAGCGCCAAGCCCGCGAGCCCCAACCAACCTTCCGGAAGATTGCGCAGTTCGGTCACGAACTCCTCTTCGTCGCGCGTGGGAATCGCGGCGATCAGAGGAAGGGTTGTTGCAAGAGCAATCAACATTCTAGCGTTGCTACCTGAGCCGCGGGCTTTAGCCCGCGCGACGCCGGGATCGTCCTGGCGTCGGCGACTTTCGTAAACTCGCGCAGGCTAAAGCCTGCGGCTCGGCGCGCATTCATAGTCGTCGTACTTGTAAGACACTGGCTATCGCCGGACGCCCCACCACCAGGCGAGGGTCTGTTCCCCCATCAGGACCACCAGAGCAAGCACGAGGAACATACGCCACAGTTCCGTTCTTCCCTCACCGTTGTCAGCGCCAAGAGCGTCAATCCCCTGCATGTAATCAAAGGGAACATCGCCCACGACGCGTCTGATCTCGTCAGCCCCGCACATGGAAAGATCACTCTCCCGCGAGTCCGGGTTCACAGCCACCCGATGGATCTCCTGCCCACCGTCGCGGCGATTGAGCACGAATCGGTACACGCCGGGTTCCTCGGTGTGCTCCCACTTCAGGACAAGCCCGCTTCCCTCGCTCGGGGGCGCCGCCGTCAATCCCACTTCTCGCTCGACGGGAAACGTGGGCGTGCGGACCACCGCATCCGCCTCAAAAACGGCTGGATCCAGAGGAAGTTCGATCGGCGAGCCGATCCGGTGTTCCCCCGCGCCCTCGCTTCGTCGCGCGACGTGATGAACCAGTTCGTGGATCATCGGAAGGTAAGTCGGATGATCGGGCCAGAGGTTCCACTCCTTGTCGGCGGTGGTGGTTACGAGCACCACACGCCCTTGGCCAAAAGGTCGCTCGATGATGGCTGGACTCTCGTCTGCATCGTCAAACCGGGCAATTACTCGCGCCGGCGCCTCGTTCGAGTGGGCGCTCGATGGCGCCCCAAGGTCGGCGGAGACGGCAGGTTGTTCCATGCCCGCCTCGACCTCAAAGGGTTGACACCGCATGTAGCTAAAGAAGGCGATTCGACCGATGCCCAGCGGATCGCCTTCGTGCGCGAGCCTGCGCATCGCGGGGTGAAGTCGATCGGAAATAACCAGATGCACCTGGTTCGGTGTCGTAGCGACTTCGATGATCGACGCGGGGAGCAGTCCATCCCCATCTCGATACAGCGCCGTGTTGTAAAGGTCCGGGTCGACCTGATCGCCCACAAACACAAGCAGACCGCCGCCGCTTTTCACAAATCGCTCCAACGCTTCGATCACCGGCTCACCGATTCGGTAGACGTTGGCGAGTATCACCGCGTGGAAGCCGGCCAGCTCGGCGCTTTCCAACTCGACTTCGTCGACGATTACATACTCATTGCCGCTGAAGACCTCACCCTCGGGGCGCAACGCCGTAGCCAGAAAACCCACCTCGTCGCCTAGAATGTCCGGAGAGGGTTCGCCGTTCACGATGAGGACGCGGATCGCATCCGACACCGTCGTCGTAGCGTATCGCGTATTGTCGAGTGGGAGAGGGTCGCTCCAGCTACCTGAGCCGCTATGGGAGTCGTTAAGCGCAAGATCGACTCGCAAAGATACGGAACCTGCCTGAAGGAACTCGACGGCGACTTCCACCGAGGTCTCCTGACCGGCGGCAATCTCGGCGAGCACTTTGGATGTTTGACTCAACGATCCCAACGAGACGTTCAACTCGATGTTCTTGGTCGCCTGCTGAGCGTAGTTGGCCACCGTTACTCGGACATTGGCCTTGGTTCCCGCCACGAGTTGCCCGGATGAGATGTCCAAGCCCGTGACCGCCACGTTGGCGGCGTTTGGATCCCCGACGTTGACCAGGACGATGCGCAGCGCGCGGTCTTCCCCGGCCCAAGTGGCCAAGGGATCGAACAGACCGGCCACCTCAGGTCTTCCGCTCCCTGACGGTCGCGGTACGGAATCGCGTTGCGGGGCTCGTGATCCGTACTGCGAGCGCGATTGAGCGGGTACCCAGTTGTGCTGCTGAAAATCGCTGAGGAAGTAGACGACGGCACCCACAATCGCCGGCGATTCCTCCAAGTAACCAGCCACGCCTTGCACCACGGAACCAACCTCGATCGACCGGTTGGACGGTTCCAGTGCTTCGAGGCGGGCGAGCACCTCCTGAGTCTGCGCATCATCCAGATAGGTTCCGGATTCAACCGGGGAGAACAGACCAGGCCTACCGGCCTGCGATGACCCCATCTGCTGGGCGACGTTCGACATCCGCAAAATCGTGATCGTGTCATCGGGCGATTCCCGCCGAACCGAGTCCAGTATCCGGCGAATGCCGAGCTTCGCACGCGCGAACGAAGTCGAACCGTCTTGAGATCGGTAGGCCATGCTGAACGAATCGTCGAGCACGAAAACCCGTTCCGTCTGCCGCGAGCCGCCAAGGGATGAGACAAACGAACCCGACCGAATGAAGGGGCGCGACACAATCAATGCAATGGCCAGAATCGCCAGGCATCGAAGCGCGAGCAGGATCCACTCCTCCATTCTGATCCGCCGCCGGTTGCGACGTTCGGCGTGGATGAGGAATTCCATCGCCGCCCAGCGGATTCGCTTGAAGCGCCGACGTGCAAGCAGATGGATCAGAATGGGAGCGGCCACCGCCGCGGCTCCGGCGACGAATAGGGTGGGCGACACCAGCGCTGCCAGGATTGATAGACCGCCGCTGGGTGCCACTTGCATCTCCACCAGACCGTTGAAGAACTCGATGATCGTACCGAGAACCAGCGCTCTTGCGCATTCCACAGCCGCCACGGGGGGCAGCCGCTATGTTTCAACGGACCGCTACGCCTTTGCCCGCTGGCGATGCATCCGGGTCGCCAGGAATGTCGTGAGCGCCACGTCAAGGTTTTCCGCGGTGCTGACGAGTGTGTAATCGATTCTCTGGTTCAGACACGCGCTGCGAATCTTGCGGAGGTACTCCGTAAGTGCCCCCAGGTAGCTCGCACGCAACGATTGCGGATCCGTCAGCACTTCATCGGGCCTGTCCGTGGGCAGGCCG
This sequence comes from Planctomycetota bacterium, assembly GCA_022563055.1. The sequence goes on along the minus strand of JADFOB010000002.1, from coordinate 10,572 downwards.
ACTGCCTCCATACCCTCAAAGAGCGTACGGTCGGCGAAGGGGAACGTCAGCTCATCGTGATCGAGCACGTGCAGGACGATGACGTCCTGCCGGGCGTATCGAAATCGCTCCAATCCCCGAAAGAGCTTGTCCAACCCGGATCCCTCAGAATCACCGTCGCCCGTTCCGATGCCGGCTCCCTGACGGTCGCGGTACTGATCCGCGCCGCCGGTATCAGAGTTCCGTACCGCGACCGTTAGGGAGCGGCTGGCGTTGGAGAGAAGGTCGGACAAGATAACAACCAGCCCGCGCCGCGGAATGCTCGAGGCCAGGTTCTCAAAGACGGCTCCGAAATCGGTTCCCCGACCGGTGCCCGCCGGGGCGTCGATCGGCGTGCTTCGCTCGATCGCTTCCGCGAAGGTCCGCAACGAGCCCGGATTCGTCGAGGCGGGAAGCCTGGTGCGAATCTCGCGGTCAAAGAGTGTCAACCCGACGGCATCCTGTTGATAGGTAAGCAGGTAGGCTAGCGAGACCGCCAGCGTGGCTGCGTAGTCCCACTTGGTCATGCGCCCGGTTCCCGTGTGCGCCGGATAAGCCATGGACCCGGAGCAATCCAACAGCACCTGCACGCGCATGTTGGTCTCTTCCTCATACTCCTTGATGAAGAACCGGTCGGCCTTGGCATAGACGCGCCAGTCAATGTGGCGAATGTCGTCGCCGGGCACGTAGGCGCGGTGGTTGGCGAACTCCACGCTGAACCCCTTGTAGGGACTCTTGTGCATGCCGCTGACGAACCCCTCGACGACTTGGCGCGCGCGGAGGTCAAGTCGAGAAATCCTGCTGAGAATCTCAGGCTGAAAGTACTTTGCGGATTCGTTCATCGCCATCCAGGTGGGTCTTGTATGGGTCGACGCTGGTCAAAAGGTCGTCGATGATCCGGTCGGGTGTATACCCCTGCGCCGAAGCGGAGAAGTTCGTGACGATCCGGTGCCTCAGGATCGGATGCGCGAGGGAGCGTATGTCCTCGATGGCTACGTGATGGCGACCCTTGAGAACCGCCCGCGCCTTGCCGGCCAGTAACAGACCTTGAACGGCGCGAGGCCCCGCGCCCCAGCTCAGCATCTTTTTAATGAACTCGCTGCTGGTGGGCTCGTCCGGGCGTGTGGCACGTGCAAGATCCAAAGCGTGCCGGATCACCTCGGGGGCGGCTGGGACGCGACGCACCAACTGCTGAAAACGCAACACCTCCTCGCCGGACAAGACCTGCTCGATCTGCGGATCAGCCTGCCCCGTGGTCCGTTCCGCCACGGCGTACTCCTCCTCGTACGAAGGGTAGCCGATGTGGATCTTGAACAAAAAGCGGTCCTGCTGCGCTTCGGGCAAGGGGTAGGTTCCCTCCTGCTCGATTGGGTTCTGGGTGGCCAGCACGAAAAACGGCAGGGGAAGGTCGTGCTGCTCACCACCCACGGTCACCTGCCGCTCCTGCATGGATTCCAGCAGAGCCGCCTGCGTCTTGGGCGGTGTCCGGTTGATCTCATCAGCCAGAATGACGTTGCCGAAGATGGGCCCTCGAAGGAACTTGAACGCGCGGGTTCCGGTGGCTTTGTCCTCCTGGATCACTTCGGTCCCGGTGATGTCGGACGGCATGAGGTCGGGCGTAAACTGGATCCGGCTGAACGAGAGGGAAAGGCACCGGGCCAGCGAGGAGATCATGAGCGTCTTGGCCAGACCGGGCACGCCTTCCAAAATACAATGCCCGTTGGCAAACAACGCGATGAGTAACTGTTCGATAACCTCGTCCTGCCCGACAATCACCTTTGCCAACTCCTGACGGAGCCGGGCGGACGCGCGTGTAAGCTGGTCGGCGATCTCGGTATCCGAACCACCCAGCGAGTCGGGCGCCCCGTTCGGGGAGTTCGCGCGGGCTGAAGCCCGCGGCTCAGCGGGCTTACTCTGCGGATCGCCCGTGCGATCATCCGAGGATTCATCATGCATGAGCTGCTCCGTGGACCATTATCAATATCAGCAAACACCCGTCATACCTATGGTTGCATGATCGGCAACTGGTTGTAGGGAAGTTGCAGAATAATCAGCGCGACAGCCGTTCCGTAGACGTCGCCCACGCCGTCGCCGAGCCATGAGCCGTCCGAGCGTTGTTGCAATAAGAGGACGTCGCGGCGCTGCGTGAAGTAGGTCTCCCAGGAAGCGTCACGCGAGATGTACAAAGCCTGGGAGAGGTACAAGTGCATATAGTAGTCATGTCCAACGCGCGTGTTCTTCGGGTCGATCACCCGCTTGCAGTATTCCAGCGCCCGCTTGGCGTGAGGATTGTCATACTCACCCGCGTTGAACCAACAGCACACGGCGGCTGGTGTCAGCGCCGGTCGCGATGAGCCGCCTTGTTGCGAAACGGTGTAGCGGATGCCGCCGTCACTGTTCTGCGAATCCGCCAGGTAAGCCATGGCTGCGTCGATGACCGTCTTGGGTACCGCCACGCCGACGTTGCGGCATGATCGCAGCGCTTGCACTTGCGTCACGGTCACGGAACCCTCATCGCTTCTGGAGCCGGGCGTGTAGAACCAGCCGCCGCGCGCGCTCTGCGAACGCGACGTGAGTTCGACGGCTCGACGGAGTACCTCCTGCATCTGCTCCGCGCGGGCGGCCTCTTCGACCATGCCATGAAGTTGGCTCAAGAACAGCATGGCGAAGCCATGGCCATACATCGGGCGACTTTCGCCCGTCTCCCGAGCGATCAGACCGCTGGGCGAGGACGAACGCACGAGATACTTCGCCGCTCGATCCACGTGGGCGGCGTAGCGACCTTGCGTGGTCGTGTTGCCGTCCATCAACAGAGCGATTCCCGCGAGCCCGGTCATCGCCACGGGATATTGGCCGAATCGAGTCCGGTTGGACCAGGAACCGTCGCGATCCTGCGTCCGCGCCAGATAGGCCAAGCCGCGATCGATGGCCTCCTTCGTTTCGGGAGTGATGGATTTGGGTAGGGGTAGAGAACTTTGGGCCGGCGGCGCCTGAGCAATCGCCGGTCTACCAGATGCGGCAACGAAGCAGAGCACCCCAACAACCGCCACGCCACCCTCCACGATGCTACGCTTTCGCGGAACGGGAGGGCTAACCCCGCGCGAACTCGCCATCCGAGCCGCGGGCTTTAGCCCGCGCGATGCCTCGGCCCCCGTGGGCGCCACAACTTTCGTGAATTCGCGCAGGCTAAAGCCTGCGGCTCGGGTGAGTACTTGCGTCATGGGATTTGGGCCACGCAGCACTAGGAATCTCCCTCGCTTGAGATTGGAGCCGATTCCGTGGCGAAAGGGAAGATGCCTATCGGTGTGCCCACCACGACGACACCGCGCCGAATCTCCAGATCGATACCACGGTAGCCTCGAAGGTTTGTGGAGGTCACACCCAACTCGACCACCGATCCAATCTCTCCACCCGTGCGTACATCGATCACTGCGAGCCGGAGTGGTTTGCGTTGGCCCTGTATGAAACCTCCATCCAGCACCAGCGGGATTCGACCGCCGATGACGCGCAGCGGCATGGTCACGGCGCCGATCGGTGCCAGGCCGTCGCGATGCCACACTTCGGCTCCCGTGGCTACGTCGATTGCCGTAATCGCAACCTCGGAGTCATCGGGCGCCAGGTGCCGCACGAGAATCGTACCCTGGTGCAGCACGGCGTCGATAACCTCCCGGATACGCGGGATGTTCCGGTCGAACACGACCTCTCCGGTTGCGGCATCAACGATGCGAAAGTCACCACCGAGCAGGGCGATGCCGATGTAGCCGCTCGATGACAAGCCCTCTCCATGCAGTTCAAGGAGCTGAGTCAACGGCTTGGGTTGTAGCATCTCCCAGAGAGTCTCTCCGCTTGTCAGATCGACCGCCAGAACGGAATCTCCCAGCGGCGACGACGTCGGTCCGCAGAGTACGCCGCCGGTGCGCCCCTGCTCTTGAGCAGTGTCGGACGTCGCCGACGGCTCGGCAGGAGCTTTTCCCTCCCTCGCGGCTCCATGCGCTTCCACAATGTTGATCCGCGAGGGAGGGCGAAGCTCCTGCTGAGCCCACTGCTCGACGTCACGATAGGGCTGGCGGAAGATCACTCGTCGGATCAATCGTCCGTCCGCGGGATCAAAGATGTGTACTCGTTGGAGCTTCGCGTCCAGCGTTACGATGCGCGTGGAGCCGTAGACCCTTACGGAGTCGACTGTTTCGCCGCGTAGATCGCGCTCCCAGATCGTCTCACCGTCGAGCAGATTCATCATCGTCAGCCGGCCGGCTTTGGGTGTCGCAACGAGCCACCCCGGACCCACAGCCATGCTCAAGTCACGGCGAGCCGAGGATCCGGTCGGATCTGAGCCCTGCGCCACCGTCGCGCTGGAGAGCCCCGGCTCTTCGCAAGGTCGGATCCAGATTCGCTTACCGGAGGCGAGCCCGATCGCGTACAGCGCGTCTCCCGTATGAAACACGCCGATCTGACCATACGCCACGGCTCGACGCAGCCGCGGATCGACCGGCGTCGTTGCCCGTCGTGGTATTTCGTCGCGGAACTCCTCGGCGAACCGCAACGGTGCCCGCCAGAGCTCGTCTCCGGTGTCAACGCCGTGGCATCGAACGACGCCGCCCGCGTCCACCAGCACGATGCGGCGTGCCAGAACGGTGGGTACGTCGGGTCCGAAATCGACCAGCGCCGGCGCCGGGTTGCGGACCGGTGCCCGCTGCCTAAGCCGGGGCCGACCTTGGACGTTGCGGTCGGGCTGCTCTTGCTCGAAGATCGGCGACCAGGCGAGATTACCTGTCAAGCTTAGCGGCGCCGTCTCCCACAAAGCGAGCTGCTCGCGGGCTTGTTCCGCCCAGGCGCCAACGGTTTCGTCCGGTCGGTCCGGAACCACTGCGTCACCGTAATGAGATGCCAGCCTATCGAGGATCTTCGCTTGAGCGTCCGCGCCTTCTTGCCAGGGAGTTGCGTACAGATCGAACAGTTTCATCAGCGCGCGGATCGCCGTTGCGGCATCCACGCTCCGACGCGCGCAGCCCAGCAGAAGCTGCTCCGCCTGTGCGTAGCGCAGTTGGGTGAGTTTGAGGTTCCCCAGCGCCAAAAGCGCGGTCTTGGACGCAGCACCGATGGGGTCCAGATCGACCGTTGCCCGCAGCGCATCCTCCGCCGTCCGTTGCCCTTGGCGCTGGGGGAGACTCGCTACAGCCTGGGCGACATGCTCGCCTACGAAGTCACGTAGCGCGGCACGCTCGTCATCGTCCAACTTCGGTAGCAACGAGGCTAAGTGGCGCGACACGGCGAACCGTGCCGTCGCATCCACGGAATCGTCCACGGGCATCAGGCGCGTGCCATGGCGTCCCCACCCGACACGGAGGAACTGACGATAGGCCTGGGCGTGTCTTCCGATTGTGCTCAACCGCCGGGCCAGCGCCAGTCCACATCGCAGACGATCCTCCGGCGTACCCGCGATGCGAGTTGCCTCCGTAAGGTGATGCAAGGTCTGGGAAGGTGAATCCACGGCTTGGTCCGCCATCGCCAAGAGCGCCTCGACACGCACATGGGATAAATCGAACGACCGCCGGTCTTCGGGTGGCCACGCCGTCGCGTCGACATCGCGGACGACTTCATAGGCTCGCTGGGCATGTCCGCGAAGGAGTTCGATCCAGCCCAGTTCCGCCGCCGCGCGAACGTCGGTTGGGTCAGCCTCATAACGGGCGAGCGCTTGGGGGTAGGCGCCGGCGACATCCGGGAATCGCCGAATTGACGCCGGCGACGAGCTGAACAGAGCGCTGCCGATGCACAGGAGATTGCCCAGCGGTTCGTGCGAACCGGGCACGGAATCTACACCGATTCGTACACCGGTTTCGGCGTCGAAAGAGATCAGACCTTCCCACGTAGGCACGTAGAGCGCTGTGCCCGAAAGAACCGACCGACCCGTTTGGACCGCGCCGACCTCCTGGGTCCATATCGTTTCCCCCGTGGGAACCGAGAGACACGTAAGATATGGTCCACCGAGCCAAACGCGCAGGTTGGAGGATTGCGAGTCCGCGGCTGCGATGATGTAGGAGGAGTCGCCAAGAGGCACGGACCACCGCACGGTTCCATCGATCACGGAAAACGCCAGAAGCTCGTTTCGATCGACTGGGATGAGCAGAACCAGCCCGCCATATACGACCGGCGGCGAAGCAAGCCGGCGGCGTCGCAGCGTAGTCTCCGCTGTCTCTTCCTCGCACGGTCTACCCGCGTACTGACTTGCCCAGCGAAGCGTTGAATCACTCGTGTCGACGGCAAAGAGAACGCCGTGGCCCGACGGGATGTAGATCGTGCGGTCATCGGCGGCGGGGCGCAGCGCGTGCCACAGCGAGACACTCGGCGAAGGCAACATGCCCAACAAGACGCTCCCCATCAGCGAGCCGTCCGACGGATCGAGGATGGCTACCGATAAATCCCGCTGACGTCGCACCGGAACCCAAAGAGCGTCACCCACCGCAATCGGCAATGCGCGATACTCCACCGGTCCGAGCGGGTCGGCCAGCTCGCCGCCGCGCCCACGCTCCCAGCGAAGTTCACCGGTGGCGGCGTCGTAGGCGCTGAGCCGCGTCGCGCCGGAAAGGCGAGGCTCCCGCCGAACCGCACCAAACCGTGAACCGGTCGTCTGCGCCAGTGTCGCCCGCCGCCCAAGCGTCAACACCAGTCCGTGAGCCACGGAAACCGACCACGCAGCGTGATCCGCCAGGATGGCCTCATCAAACGGCGCGCCGCGCGACGAACGATTCGCCCCGAGGGATCGAGCTGTTACGGCGGAGCCGGTGCTGTGAATCTCGACTCCAACGCTCCAGATTGGTGAAAGATCCTGCGCGCTGAGGGCAATCACGCCGTCGGGGTTTCGGGCATAGATCGATCCGCTAGCGGCGACCAGCGAGCCCGGCGGAGCAGCCGGTGGGTCGTCCGGATCACCCGTTACGCTCGGCCTCCAAAGCGACGACGCGTAACGCGGTTGATCAAAACGCCAGGGAGTCGGCCGTGTCAGCGTGGGCGTGACCGGCGTCATCAGGCCCTGCCTACTCGCTGATCCTCCCAACACGGGCCATGACGGTTGGCCGATCGAGGATGGGAAACCAGCCATCGAGGATCGCAGATCGAGGATCGCGGATACAGGATTGGGAATTGGCAATCCCCAATCCCCAATCGCCAATGACGAGAGGATCGCGGACGCTTCCTCCGATCGACCGAGCAACGCTTGGGCAGCCGCGCTCTTCAGCGCGATCAGTCGTGGCGGCACATCGGTATCGGGCAGAAGTTCCGTCAGATCCCTCAGAAGCGCGAGCGCGTCGGCGGGATGCCCCATGTCGAGCGACCAGGAGGCAAGAAGCTCCGCCGCGTCGTCGCCGCGACTGGTCAGGAAATAGCGATTGACAACGGTACGAAGAATCGCCGGCGCGTGCTCCGCCTTGCCCCGCTCAAACAGTGCGCTCGCCTTCCCGTTGTAGAGTAGGCGATAGGCATGTAAGCCCTCGGGCGGGAGTGACGCGAGGCGCCGATACGCCACCCGGCGCGCCGACTCGTAGACGACCTCGCCTCCCTCCGCTGGATCGACACGCGGAAACAGCGAGTCCTCCGGATCATCGATGATCCGTTGAAGCGAGTCGATGGCGAACTTCCAGTCGCGCCGCGCGATTCCGTCCTCGGCCCGCGAGAACAGGTTGGCGACCGGTGCCGTCGGCTCGATCAACATCGACCCGGATCCCTGATGGGTTCCAGGGCGAAGGATCAACCCCAGGTTGTCGCGACGGAGGAACTCGACACGCCGCTGTTGCGCGTGGATGGGTTGCACCGGCAGCGACGCTAGGAGCAACGCAACGACAATAGCGTGTTTCGCCATAATGTAGCGCCCGCCCTCCGTGGCGGACGTAGGGCGCGCGTGTGCCCTCTTGCCTGTTGCCATCGTGTGCCCGATCTCGCTCTGCGGGGCAGAACTCTGGAAACCCGTAACACAGTTCGAGAAACCGATAACTGATTCGACCCTCCGTTCTTTCGGCCGGAAGAACCCCTCAAGACCAAATGGATTGAAGATTGAGAATTGAGGATTATCGATTGAGGAGTGATGATCCTCAATCGATAATCCTCAATTCTCAATCCTCAATGGCAATCGGCAATTGCGCGGTGAGGCGTTGTCGATCTACTTCCTTCGCCGTTTCTTTCGACGGTCTTTCTTGCTAAGCGAGCGCTTCATAGCCGTCGTGGTCGACTTGAACTTCGGCGGGGCGCCGCCCATCATCATCTTCGAGAACTGCGTACCCATCTTCATACGCTGCATGAGCGATTGGCCGCTCATCGCCTTCATCATGTTCCGCATCGGCTCAAACTGTTTGACCAGCCCGCTGACATCCGCCGGGTCACATCCCGCACCGCGAGCAATCCGGCGGCGACGGGAGGTGTCGATGATCTTTGGGTTGGCTCGCTCCTTGGACGTCATCGACTGGATCGCCGCTTCCATGCGGACCAACTCTCCCTCGTCAATCTCCATGTCCCCGATCATGTCGCCCATACCGGGGATCTTCTTCATCAGGTCTTTCATCGACCCCATCTTGCGCACGCGCCGGAGCTGATCGACCAGGTCGTCGAGCGAGAACTTGCCCGAGGCCATCTTCTTCTCGAGCTGGGCCGCCTCTTCCTCGTCGTAGTGCTTCTGGGCCTGCTCGACAAGACCGAGGATGTCGCCCATGCCGAGGATGCGCCCGGCAATGCGCTCGGGGTGGAACTCCTCGAGGGCGTCGAGCTTCTCGCCGACACCGATGAACTTGATCGGTTTTCCCGTGACGCGTTTCACCGAGAGCGCCGCACCACCGCGCGTGTCGCTGTCGAACTTCGTGAGAATCACGCCATCGAGTTCGAGCCGTTCGTTGAATATCTTGGCTGTGTTGACCGCGTCCTGCCCCGTCATGGCGTCGAGGACGAGATAGATCTGCTGCGGGTTGACGGTGGAGGCGATCTTCTCGAGTTCCCCCATCAATTCTTCGTCGATGGCGAGGCGACCGGCGGTGTCGATGATGACCACGTCCCGGTCCGTCTTCTTCGCCTCTTTGATTCCGTTGCGGCATACCTTGACGGCGTTCTCGTGCCCACGTTCCGTGTAGACCGGAACGTCGATCTGTCCGCCGAGCACCTCGAGCTGATCGATGGCCGCCGGACGCTTCAAGTCGGCGGCGACAAGAAGCGGGCGCTTCGCCTTGCCCGCAAGCATCATGGCCATCTTGCCGCAGGTCGTCGTCTTTCCCGATCCCTGTAAACCCGCCAGCAGCAGCACGGTGGGTCCGGGCGAGATGAAGGGGATCCTGGGATCAACCGGACCCATGAGCGAGGCAAGCTCGTCATGGACAATTTTGACCATCACGTCGGCTGGTCGGAGCGTCTTGAGAACCTCGGCGCCGATCGCCTTTTGCTGGACTTCGTCGCAAAATGCGCGGGCGACATCCAGGTGGACATCCGCCTCCAACAGGGCGGCGCGAATCTCGCGCATGACGTCGCCGACGTTCTCTTCGGTGATCTTCCCTCGGCCTCGTAGACCTCGAAAGACCCCGCTCAGGCGATCCGTTAGTGTGTCGAACATTGCATCATTCTTTTAGGTAGAGGTGTGCGATGGGTCAAGCCGACCGACCTGAAAGGTCATCGGGGTGTCCGTGCCACTTTCGGCGGCCCCCATCAGAGCCCCAAGCGTAAGCGCGGGGTATCACCGATGCCACCGTCACACCACAGAACCCGCTCGCTCACGCTCGGGGCTCTGATTGCGTTATGAATGAGGTAGTCCCGGCGCGCCGGGATCTTTCGTGGTGGGGGTAAAACGTTCGAGCACCCACACCAGAAGGGGAGACGTGGCGTTCCTCAACAGCTCGTCAACCAGATCAAGGTGCCCGTGTGCGTCCTTTGGATCGGGCAAGGCGAGGGCGCCCGGCGTTAAGCCGGTCAAGTTCATTGATGAGCTCGTCTTCCCAGGCGCGAATGGTTCGCAAGCTCTTGAGAACGCTTGCCGTTTTCTCCTGTAGCGTGGGTTTTGGCCGACGTTCGGCCTTTGGGTGTTTGGCCACGTCACTTTTCCGCCTTAGCCGGTACCATCTCTCGTTCCGAGCGATCGGCGATCCTGAAGACCGTTTATACGCAAAAGCGTACCGAAGCCTAGGGAAAATTCGCATATGCGAAATAAAGCCTCCGCGACGGTTGGGCTGTCGGACCGGATACGCGAAGTCCGGGTGTCCACCTTCGGAGATCGTGGCCGAGCCAAGTTCGCCCAGGCGTTGGGGGTGAGCCCTTCGACCTACAGCTACTACGAGCGCGGGCGTACGCCTCCGATGTCCATCCTGCTCAAGATCTGCGAGGTTGGGAGCGTCGATCTTCGCTGGCTGGTGGCAGAACCCGTTGGGAACGACGAAGCCGGCGAACCTCTCTCGCCGGAACACGCTCGGATCGTCGCCCGGATCGGTGCTCTGCTCCCGCGGCGCATGCAAACCGCCGCTGCCCTGAACGCCTTCCTCGATCTTCTGGAATCTCAGCCGGATGTGGGCGCGTCCGGGGCAAGCGACAAGC
>JADFOB010000181.1 GCA_022563055.1 Planctomycetota bacterium | reverse complement strand
CATCAACCAAAGCTCACGATCGAAATGTGCAAATGCAACGAGCGGCTAGATGTTGAGCCCGTGGTCGTCCTCAAGGCGCGCAACGCGCACTTCAATATCGTTAATCCAGGCCCGAAACCCCTCGTTATCGAGCAGAAAACCGGCGTTAAGAATAAGGCGGGTCAAGTCCTTTGCGTCGGGCATACCCGAAGCTTTCGAGAATCCGGCGCCGAGGACAAAAACACGGTTGCCTTGGGTGTCAGGTTCCATACACCGCCACTCCCACATTCTCGCGGGCTAAAGCCCGCGGCTCGGGGGACGTCAGACCGTCTCCTCGCCGACGGATTCAAGGAGTATCTCCGCGATGTCGAGTTGTGGCACATCCTCGCGGTCCTTTTCCGCCAGACCGTCGGTCAACATGCGCATGCAGAACGGACACGCGGTGCTGATCGCGTCCGGCTTGGTGTCGAGGAGTTGTTGGGTACGGACGATGTTGACGCGGTCGTCACCGGATTCTTCCTCCTTGAACATCTGGGCGCCGCCGGCGCCGCAGCACATCCCGCGATCCCGCGTCTGCTCGGGCTCGAGCACGGTAAGACCCGGGATACTGCGAAGCGCCTCGCGCGGGGCGTCGTAGACCTCGTTGTATCGGCCAAGGTAACAGGAATCATGGTAGACGATCTTCTTGTCCACGCGCTTGGTGGGCTTGAGCTTGCCCTGTTTGAGAAGGTCAGCCAGGAACGTCGTGTGGTGGATGACGTCGTAATGTCCGTCGAAGTCGGGATACTCATTTTTCAAGGTGTTGAAGCAGTGCGGGCACGTCGTAACGATCTTCTTCTTGTCGACGCCGTAGCCGTTAAGAATCTCGACATTGGCCTGCGCGAGCATCTGAAACAGGAACTCGTTGCCCGCGCGTCGTGCGGGGTCGCCCGTGCACTGTTCCTGAGTACCGAGAATCGCGAAGTCGACGCCCGCTTTCTGCATCAGCTTAACCATTGCACGTGCCACCTTCTTGGCACGATCGTCGTAGGAGGGAGCGCAGCCGACCCAGAAGAGAACCTCGGCTTGGGGATGCTCCGCCAGGGTCTTGACACCGAGCCCCTCCGCCCACTTGGCGCGGTCTTCGGCAGGGAAGCTCCAGGGGTTTGCATTGGTCTCGAGGCCTCGAAACGCACTTTGCAATTCCTTGGGGAACTCCGCCTTCTCCTGGACCAGGTAGCGCCGCATGTCGACGATCTTGTCGACGAAGGAGATGAAGACCGGACACTCCTGTTCGCACGCCCGACACGTCGTGCATGCCCAGAGCACTTCCGGATCGATCACACTGCCGACCAGATCCTTGAGGTGTTCCGGATCACGAGTTTCTGCTTGGTCGCTCCCTGACGGTTGCGGTACGGATTGATCGCTCTTGGTCCGTTGGGACGCACCCTTCGCGGCTACAAGGTCTTTCTCGTGCCGGTACAGGAAGTCTCGCAGGTCGATGGTGAAGTGCTTGGGTGAAAGCTTCTTTCCGGTTTGTGTAGCCGGGCAGTAGTCGCTGCACCGCCCGCATTCCGTGCACGTATAGAAATCGAGGATCGATTTCCGACTGAACTGGTCGATCCGCTTGATACCGAGCGTTTCCTCGCGCTCCAACTTGCCCTCGATGTCCTCGAGGATAGGCAACCTTCCGGGCGGCCCAAGGTCTTGAAGATAGATATTGGGAATGGCCGTGATGACGTGGAAGTGCTTGGAGTAGGGCAGCAGGTTGAGGAATATCAGCACGAGGGACACGTGGGTCCAGAAGCCCGCGTGCTTGACGCAGTTCAGCGCCCCATCCGACAACCCCTGGACCGCCATGGCGGCGATCGAGCCGGCCGGCTCGTGGAGGACGAATGACAGCGATCCTTCTGCGTGCTGCGCGGTGGCAGCCCCGTCATAGAAGATATCCGCCAGCATCATGACCAAGATGATGAGCAGGATAATGAGGGCCTCGAGGTTGTGGGTCAGGCGCTTGAGCTTGTTAACCAGTCGGTAGTAGAAGAAGACCAGCGTTCCAAGGATCACCAGAACGGCGAAGAGATCCTTGAGAAACGAATAGATCTTGCCGAGAAGTTGCTCCTCACCGAACAGCCAGAAATGGAATGATTCGTCGTACCCGCGACCCCAAAGGATGAGCGATCGAAGAAGCAGGACCACAAAGCCGCAGAAGATGAGCTTGTGCGCGAGACCCGCCAGGGGATACCGTCGCATGCGAACTTGCATGAGGGCGTAGATCCATACCTTGCGCAGGCGGAGGCCCGGTTGATCGAAGCGGTCGTCGGCTGCGCCGACCATCATCAGCTTCCACCGCCGCCGAACCGAATAGGCGAATAGGCCCCATCCAGCGAGCAGCAGTAGCGTCATGAGAATCGGGTTCATACACCTCCCCTACCAAGCGGGCTGACTGACACAGGCGAGCAAGGCGCGGGCATGTCAACCCTGTCACCGAACAGCATAATAAAGCAAGCGTGAACCATTCCGCCCAACCGCCAGCAAGACCTATGCGCCGTCGGTCCCCCAGCGACCCGTTTCACGCGGCGTAGGCCAGGATTTCAATCTCGGCCCCGTTCCGGGCGGCGGTCTCGGCGCGGTCCAGCAACTCCTGCGTGACCTTCTCGCTGAGGTAGTACTCGCCGCAATTCTCACAAACATCGGCCGGGACGCGCTTGAAAATCACGGTGCAGCCGCCCTGTTCCATGCTCACGGTAGCGTGACCGGGCCTGGTTTCTCCCTGTTTACAAATCAGGCAGATCATGGCGTTCTCCTGGTCATGAGAGAACGGGTCGTTACCTGGCTCACGCTCACGCCGACAACTTTATTTCCGCTGTTTCGCCCGATTCTTCGTTCACGACGATCAGTTTTCCCAGTTGATCCGCGCTCAACTGTCGATTGGCATCAAGAAACTCGATCCCGTAGACCGTGCCGTCCGGAGCAATGTCGACGTTCATTTCGTCACTAACCCGGATGGTTTCGACCTCGGAGCCCTTGTCCTTCAGATGCAGATACGCCAAATTATATTTCGGGTCGTATGTCAGTTTCATTGGAATCTATCCTCAGAAGAAGCGAACGACTACTGTGATCACCAGCCAGCCGTCTTCCTCAATCGCAATGGCCTCGACCTGCTTCGTTGCAAAGAACCGCCCTCGCCATGTCGAATTATAGGCGAAGTTTCGTCTGAAACCACGCGACCGAGCTTCGCCTGCAACCGCTCGCCCGCTTCAACGGTGGCGTGGACTTCTTCCTCCGTGGCACCGCGCTCCTCCATTCTGGTGCGTGCGTGGGGATGAAGTCTGATAGCCACCCGCTACCCCTTGAGCCGCTCGAATTCCTTGGTCAAAAGCGGAACGAGCGTGAACAGGTCCACCACGCAGCCGTACGTCGCCACGTTGAAGATCGGCGCGTCTTTTTTGGTGTTGATGCCGACGATCACCTTGCTGCCGCGCATCCCGGCCAGGTGTTGGATCGCGCCGTCGATTCCGCAGGCGATGTAGAGCCGTGGCGTGACCACCTTGCCGGTTAAACCGACCTGTCGCGTATGAGGTTGATAGCCTGCGTCGCACGCAGCCCGCGAGGCACCCACCGCGCCGTCGAGCACCTCGGCCAACTCACGGATGATCTTGAAGTTGTCCTCCGACTTGAGCGATCGTCCGCCCGAAACGACGACGTCCGCTTCGGTGACATCCTTGACACCGGCAGTGGTGGAGACGATCTCCTGACACACGAGACGCTTGTCCCCATCACAGAGTGTCAGCGGGACATTCTGAACTTCCGCGGTAGCGCCCGGCTGTGGCTCGAGTGCGCTGTAGGCGTTGGATCGCACCGTCGCCATCTGAAGACGGCTATTGGCGAGCCGGAACTTCGCACTGAGTTTGCCGGCGTACATGGTCTTGGTGGCGACCAGTTCATCGCCGCTCAAGGCCAGTTCGGTGCAGTCGATAGCCAGGGCGGCGCGCTTCCGCGCCGCCACGCGTGAGGCCAGATCCCGCCCCATGAACGTCGTTGGAATCAGGACGATTCGCGGATCGGCGGCGTCGATAGCGGCGGGGGCGGCAGCCACGGAGGGCAACACC
>JADFOB010000180.1 GCA_022563055.1 Planctomycetota bacterium | reverse complement strand
GGAGGTGTGCCCATTCATCGGCGTTGGGGGTGGTCATCCAGTCGAACCAGGTCGGGCGGATGGCGCTCAAGGTGCCGATTCCGTTGTGCAGCATATGGGCGATTATCACCGGCAGGATCGACCGCGACTGCCAACAAAGGTAGCCAAGGACCGCGCCCAGTGCGGCTGTCACCGGAAACTTGAAGACGAAGAAATGGAACACGCCGAACACCGCAGCCGACACGAGAATGGCTGACCATTTCCTTACGCTGTGTGAGGAGTTGGTGTTACGCAGCGCGCCGAGCAGGAACCCACGGAACAGTAGCTCCTCACAGATCGCGGGCACGACAGCCACGAGCAGCAGCGCGTGGGTCAGCGGCAGGCTCGCCAGTGTCTGCCCCAACATTTCGGCGTTCTTCTGGACGATCTCGGGGATTCCGATCAGGTATCTCTGGACGATGCTCAACTCGCGAGCGGGTACAAAGGCGGAGACACCAATGAGCACGCCCGCCAGTAAGTGACGACCCGTTGGCATTCGCAGTGCAAACGTGTTCCGAATGTTCACCTTGAAGTAAACGAGAATCCCAACCGGCACGAGGATAAAGAAGATCGGCATCAGCCGGCCCGTACCGTACAGCACGCCGACCGCCGTGGTGGCGTCGGCGTCCGGTGACAGGCTTGCCTGCACATAGAACCACGCGGGGAACAGCAGCGCGGTGACGAGCAACCCCATGGATACCGTCGGATGAGCCGATGGTTTGATGAGCTTCCTGGCCAGCGTGCTGCGGAGTGACCCGGCGTCGGCGAAGATCACCGACTCCTTTCCGAAGACCCCGGCTGCCACGGCGACGGCCGCCCCCGCGTAAAGCGTCGTCGAGATGAGCACCATACCCACCTGTCCGAACGAGATGGCCGTGTCAAGGAGCAGCTCGCGGGTGAGAAGGACCATGTTCCCGACCGGCATCACGAGCATGACGCCCTCGAATCGCGTAGCCGGCAGTGCGGCGATGCCTCCGGGAATCAGGACCGCCAGGATCACCGGCGTGACGTAGTTCTGAGCTTCCTTGAACGTTCGGGCGTAGCTGCACACGGCGATCATGATCGCGGACATCAAGACGGCGAACGGAATCAGGCAAAGCAGGATGAGACCCATCGTCGACACCGGGATACCACCGCCGCCCGCGATCATTTTGTTGAAACCGCCAAACCAAAACGTGGCGCTCACACTGGCGAGGTTGAGCGCCGCGCCCATGATGGCCACGGTCGCAACCACCAGAAACTTGCCCACGATCAGATCGATAATCGGTACCGGGCAGACCATCAGCGATTCGAGCGTGCCTCGCTCGCGCTCACCGGCTGTCAGATCGATGGCCGGATAGATCGCACCCGTAATGGTCATCAGGATCAAAATCAGCGGGAGAATCTGCCCCAGCAGCGACGAGGGCGTGGACAGGTCGGTGACCGTGAGCGCGAAAGGCTTGTCGAACGTGTCGGGAAGACCCAGCGCCTGCTTCCGCTGGTGAACCGCTTGCTCCTTAAGACGCTCGAACATTTCCTCGATGCGTTGAAGCGCAAGCGAGCTTCGCAAGTCCTCCCGGTCGGACAGGAACTCGACTTCGTTGGTCCTCTCGAAGTTCCGGATCCACACGTCGCCCTCGAAGATCACGCCGAGCCGGACGACTCTCCTGCGGACAGCCTTGACCAGGTGTTCCCGGGATGCAAAAGCCCGAATCCCGGTGTTGTCTATCGGGGTGGGCAGATCGTTGAATTCCGCCGACTCCGGATCCAGGCGTGCCCTCGTTTGCGCAAGAGCGCGTTTGTCCATCTCAATGAGACGGTGCAGTGTCACGCCTTGACGCTCGCCGATCACGCCGGCGATGAGCGGTTCCTCCCCGACGGATTCCATCTGGTAGCTCACCGCCTGGATCGATCCGAGCATCAGAAGTGGATAGAGCACGATCGGCACAACGATCATTGCGATCAGCGTGCGCCGATCCCGGAGAATGTCGACGAGTTCCTTGCAGTAGATCGTGCGGATCCGGTGATGGAACCTCATGGGATGGCCGCCTCGACGGCCTCCTCCGCATGAATCAGCGTGAGGAAAATATCGCTAAGCCGCTGCGTGCCGGCCCTGGCACGGAGGCTTTCGAGATCGCCCTCGGCCACGAGCCGCCCGTCGTACAGCAGGCCGATCCGATCGCACATCGTCTCGGCTTCGTCGAGATAGTGCGTCGAGAGGATGATCGTCTTGCCCTGGTCGCGTTCGCGCCGGATGTACTTCAGGATGATTCGGTTGCTGAGCACGTCGAGGCCCAGTGTGGGCTCGTCCATGATGAGGATCGGTGGATCGGCGATAAGCGCCCGGGCGATGTTGACGCGCTGCTTCTGTCCGGTGGAGAGCGCACCGCATCGCAATGAGGCGAAATCGCCGATTCCCAGCCAGCCAATCAGATGGTCCGCGCGGGCGGCTGCCTCGTCGCGAGCCATCCCGTGCAACTGCCCGAAGTAGCTGAGCAGCTCGTGGGATGTAAGACGCTGGTACAACCCGGTATTGGCTGTGAGGAAACCGAGGATGCGTTTGACCTCTTGGGGTTGGGTCGATACGTCGAAACCCGCAAGCCGCGCGGAGCCGCTTGTGGGCGCCATAAGCCCGCTGAGCAACCGGAGCGTGGTTGTCTTGCCCGCGCCGTTGGGGCCTAACAGGCCGTAGATTTGCCCCTTGGCGACGCGGAAACTAAGCCCATCGACAGCCCGTTTCTCATCGCCGTTGGGCGTCTCAAAGACCTTAACCAGGTTCTGGGCAACGATCATGTCCATGCGTCGCCCATTGTAGCGTGTATGGAGTGCGCCGACAGCGGCGAGTTAGCTCCGAACGCGCGATCCGTCTTCGGGATCCTTGTAGTACGGCCCTTCCTTCATGGTGGCCAGAATCCGGTCCGTTAGGCGGCGGTGTAGGTCCTCCGGGTTACTCCATTTCACTTGGGATATCCCCTTACGTCAAAGTGAGCCTCTTCATGGCCACGAGGGGCGCAGTAGATCACGGTCTTGTTCTGCCCTTGTGCCAGCCCGGCCTCGTAGTACACGCCTGGGTTGTTGTCGGTGAGCTCAGCAACAACGAAGGGTGCGCGCCGGATGTCGGTCACGATTCTGTCGATGATCTGCTCGTTGTGCTCATCCGTGTCGGCGCGTTTCGCATGGTAACCCGCGTCGTTGATAGCTGGCTCCAGTGCGCCCTCGAACAGGCTCAACATCTCTTTCTGCTGCTTGTCCCCGCCAAACCACATCGCGACGAACACAGGGTTCTTCGCGCTACCCTCCGTACGCGTGAGTTCGTCGTACTTCCTCCATCCCTCCGGTGTGACACAGACTTGCCTACAACCGGACACAAGACCGTTGGCCGCATAATGCTGTTTGAGCCAATGATAGTCCACCATTGCGTTAACGAAGTAGTCAAACGTCTGGCGATTGTCCGCGAAGAACAAGAACGGCCTGTTCACATGTTGATCAAGGGAGATATCAGTCCCCGGCACAGTCGAGTGTCGAACTGAGTTGATCAGGTTGCAGAGCCCACGTTCGATCTTCTCGGGAACCGTGCTCGGCCAAGTCGCCAACAGATCTTCCACAGCTAGCGGGACGGCGCCCTCTATCTCACCATAATCTCCCCGCGAGAATTGAAGAACCGGTAGCACGCGAGGCTTGCCACCAGCGTCCTTGTTGCACCGCTGCTTGACCGACATCTCCTGGAGCAACATCGCGATCCGCATCTTGGTTTCTCGATCGTACGCATCGCGCCCATCCAAGCGGGTGGCTAGGTCATGGCTCCAAACGTAGTATCCCTTGCATGCGCAGCCGGTATACTGGTGGCATTGGTGGGATTCAAGAACGAGGCGGCCCATGCCACGATGTTCCGGTAGGGACGATCACGTACAATAGAACCTCGTAACGCTCGCAGGCGCGCCGCACGATGGCAGAAGATACGTATCGAAGGGTTCCAGCGGCGGCTTCCACGCACGCCGTCGCTCCGCAGCGGCCACCAGACCAACCTCTTCGCGCGCGGCGTGGATGGCTGGGTACGAGCGTTCGCGTCTTTGTGCTCATCGTCGG
>JADFOB010000179.1 GCA_022563055.1 Planctomycetota bacterium | reverse complement strand
TCGAGGACGCAGCACCCGGCCACCAGCGCCTCGACCCGCGCGCGATTCTCGTGTGCCCGTCGCGAATTCAGCGCTCCAAAACGCAACTCACCCACAACGGGAACCGGAAGGTAAACCACCTCAAAGGCGGCGATCCATTTCCCGGCGTCGCCGGCGTTGTTCAAGACGGCGATGGCCTCGTTGGTGTCGAGCGCGATGTTGCTACCACTCACGCAAGTTCACCTGCTCGAACTCGCTCTCGACAATTCGGCGCATCTCTGCCGCGTCTTCATCGGGCAATGTTCCGATGCAGTCCGCCAAGCCGTTGCCTGCCGGCTCCACGCTTTCGACCGTGAGTCTGACGCGGGCGTGTTCGGCGATACCGTCCAGGGATTGGAGCGGTCGCAGTACGCCCCCTTCATAAACTGCGTTGAACGTTCGTATCATGATCGAAGCCTCGCCGATAGATACAGCCCATTGTACACTCGTGCTTTTGTGAAGGGAAAAGGAACCACGACCACGTCGCCTTTCACAAATCTTGCCAAGCGCCGTCCTCCTCCGGCTTGAGCCAGTCCTTGCTGAGCGAAGGCTCACTCGCTACCGCCGTCTCAAAACGGCCGCCGACCACCCTGACCTGCACGAAGCGAATGAAATCCAGTACCTCCTGCAGGAGCGGCTCGGGAACCTGCTGTATTTCTTTCAACAAAACATCACGTGTTGTCATGTCGCGTTCACTCCAATGTTATGCACCGGCACCTCTTTCCGTCCGAGGAGTAAAGAACACACAGTGATCGGTGTCGAGAAGGATCATGATCCCAGCGAAGCCCTCGGCGGTGCGCTGGAGCGCAGGGCATAGATCTCCGCAACGACCCGGTCAGCGCCATCACCTTCCCATGTGCCCCCCCCCAGCTCCACCAAGTCGTTGAATCGTCTAAACGGCGTCACTTCGATACGCACGATCGCACCCTCCGGCAGATCGGCCTCGGGCGGAAGCAGCACGGCTCTATTGCGAACAACACCTTCAAACACCATGAGCACACCTCCTCATGCTATTCTAACGCTGCCATCGTAGCAGATCAGCCGGGGTAGTGTCAAAGGATATCGGGGCTTGTTCCAGCAGGACTGGACGGCAATCGACCCTCGCGGGGGGTGCCGGTACGCCGGGACTTGCCACTGACTACTTCGGAGCAGGCCTTGAGCCTGCGACCCTAACCGCCGATTCCGTCACGGACCTTCTCCCACAAGACACTGCTCAAGAGCAGTGGCACACTTGGATCGCTACTCGCTCTGGCCCGTGTCGAACGGCAGCGGAACCGCGCCGGGGCTTGACTCACCGATTATTCGCTGTCCCACGGGGTTGATGGTAAAGAGCATGAAGTCTTTGGCAGCTCCCTCCGGCTCTGCCGGGAAATAGAGATAGAGGTAATGCGACAGCGGGTAAGTACGGGAGCGAATCGTATCCGGCGTGGGGATGATCGCGTCCGAGCCGTCGGCCCGGCGGATGGCAAGCACCTTGACACCTTTCGACGCCCCGGCGCGGCCAATGCCCAGCGCCAATCGGTTCACGCTGACGGCGCGAGCCACCTCGTCCGCGCTTGGGTGTTCTACCGTATCCGTCGTGAAGGCTTTACCGGCCATGGCACGCGACCTGAGAACATCGAGTAACCCGGAGGTCGCGGGGGGAATGTGGCGTTTGATGAAGGTGTCCGCAGGTCGCCCCTGCCGGTCGTTCGCTGTTTGTTTCGGCGGGGCTGCCTGCCCAGGCGAGACGTCAAGCTGATCCCAGTTTGTGATCCGGTGGGTGTAGATGCGTCCGATCTGTTCGAGGCTCAGCGAGGTGAGGTGGTTGGCGGGATGGACGAACAGGATGACGGCATCCAAGGCGATCGGCACGCCCACGGGAGCGTGCTTTGTCGCGAGACGGAATCGCCGGATTTCTTCACTGGTGGCCGGTCGATCCAGGGCAGCGATCGCGGCGGCTCCCGATTCCAATGCCTTGATACCCACACCGGATCCGCCCCCTTGGACGTCGATGCTCACGTCGGGGTGGAGTTCTTGGAATGCCTTGGCCAGCTCGCGCAGGAATGGAGCCATCCGGTCCGATCCTGTGATGACGATCGCCGTCTGGGCTATGGCGGAGCTTGTGCCGATCCATAGGGCAGCGGCCGCGTACGCAAGAGTGAGCCCACGGCGGCGGCGGTACGAGGGGTGGTGGGGCATGGCGTCCTTCTCCTGTTGGGAACCAGCAAGCCGGGGCGGCTGGTTGCGAGTTCGACCCGGTCTATCCTCTTTGGCGAACTAGACTATAATGCCGCCGCCGTGCAGCGCGAAGCTGGGTCGTCGTCAGGATAACCACCATGCTCAAATACCAGCATGTCTGCTTTGAATCCTTCGGGTACGTTCTTCCGGAGAACGTTGTTACGTCGGCCGAGATCGAGCGGGAACTCGCGCCTGTCTACGACCGGTTCGGGGTCCACGAAGGTCGGCTCGAGATGATGACGGGCATTCGTGAGCGGCGGTTCTGGGACGAGGGGATGCTCCCAAGTGACGCCAGCACGCAGGCGGGACGTCGTGCCATGGAGGCGGCCGGCGTGGAGCCGGATCAGATCGAGTGTTTGATCCACACTGCGGTTTCACGAGACTGCCTCGAACCAGCCACCGCGTCCATCGTCCACGACAACCTTTCTCTTCCCAAAGGTTCCATCGTCTACGACATCTCCAACGCCTGCCTGGGGTTCCTCAACGGGATCGTCTCACTCGCCAACATGATCGAGCTGGGTCAGGTCAAAAGAGGGCTTATCGTCGCGGGCGAGAACAGCCGGCAACTGGTTCGCACGACGATTAACCAGCTCCTCAGCGCGGCGAAGCTTACCAGGCCGGAGTTCAAGGCGGCTTTTGCATCTTTGACCATCGGATCGGGCGCAGTCGCTGCCGTGATCGTGCACGACTCGGTGGCGCGGGCGGATCATCGCCTGATCGGCGGCGTCGTGCGCACGGCGACCGAACATCATCACCTCTGTCGTGGGAGCCAGGATACGGGCTTCGGAGCGGATGCGGTCATGACCATGCACACCGACGCGGAAACACTGCTCGAGGGCGGGTGCGACCTTGCCGGGGAAACGTGGGCGGAGTTCACCAAAGCGCTCGGGTGGAGCCGCGACGACGTCGATCGCGCCTATTGCCACCAGGTCGGGGTTGCTCACCGCGATCGTTTCTACGAATCGATCGGGGTCGACCCGAGTAAGGACTTCTCGACGTACGAATTCCTCGGAAACGTCGGGTCGGTCTCGCTTCCACTCACGATGGCCCTGGGAATCGAGCGCGACCCACCGCCGCCCGGCGAGCGAATCGTCATGCTCGGGATCGGAAGCGGGCTAAGCTGTGTTATGCTCGGCGCACGCTGGTAGTGACACGTCATGTCGATCGAGCTACGCGATCTGCGGAATCTCTATCCGTTTGACTCTCACTACTTCCACATCGGCGCCCGCCGCATGCATTATGTGGATGAGGGAACCGGACCGGTCATCCTCATGGTCCACGGAAACCCGACCTGGTCATTCTATTTCCGCGAACTCATCAAGGCGCTGCGGAACCAATACCGCGTCATCGCACCGGACCATATCGGCTGCGGCCTGTCGGATAAACCGCAAAATTATCCTTATACGCTCGCCACGCACATCGACAATCTGTCACGGCTGATCGACCATCTGAAGCTCACCGACGTAACGCTGGCTGTTCATGATTGGGGTGGGGCGATCGGGCTTGGTTGGGCGGTGGAGCATCCGGAACTGGCCCGCCGCTTTGTCCTCTTCAACACCGCCGCCTTTCTCGGTGGACCCACGCCTCTTCGTATCCGCGTCTGCGGGTGGCCGCTCTTTGGGGATTTCGTCGTTCGGAGCCTTAACGGTTTTGCACGGGCAGCCGCGGCGATTGCCTGCAAGCGTCGCGAGCGCATGAGCGCCGAGGTCAAGCGCGGCTATCTCCTACCGTACAACTGCTACGCAAACCGGATCGCGATCCTGCGGTTTGTGCGTGATATCCCACTGCGATCGAAGGTGCCAAGCCACGCGGTGTTGAAGCGGATCGAGTCGCTGCTGCCGACACTCGG
>JADFOB010000178.1 GCA_022563055.1 Planctomycetota bacterium | reverse complement strand
CGGTGGCATCGTGGCGCAGGGGGGCGGCAGGCGCGCGCCGCGGCGCTGACTCGGCGCACGGATCCCGCCGAAAGTGTCACAGACCCCGACAGCAATGGCATCGAGTAGGCATCTTGTCAGGCGGTGCCGTGGGCACTACCTTGCGTGACCCCGGTGGGGAATCGGAGGTCTGGCTTTTTGGATCTGCTTGGCGCTGCGTCACTTCCGTTCTTAACCCGCCGAAACTACTACTACGAATTCAAGCAAATCATCCCGTGGAGTGTGCTGGCCGGCGTCGTCGAGGGTCAGTTCGCCAGCGTGGTCGTATCCAAGAGCTTCCACGGCAGTCCGTTGTTGATCGCCATTGCCACGGCGACGCCTGTCGCTGCGTTTATCACGAGTCTGGTCTGGGGGATGCTTTGCGTTGGCAGGCCCAAGATCCGACTGTTGACCTTTTTCACGGCTGGTACGGCGCTGTGTGCGGGAATCGCCGGCGCGGTTCCAACCTCCGGCGTCGGAGCGGTTTGGTTCATCGCTCAGGTGGCGGCGGCCCAGGTTTTGGCAGCCGGTGTGGTGACGGTCCGGTCGGCGGTGTGGAGGTCGAATTACCCACGAGAGGTTCGGGGGCGGATCACCGCCGGTCTGCAGCGCGTCCGTTTCATCGTGAGTGTGCTTACGGTGCTCTTAGCCGCGGCGATCTGCGATCGGGATCCGATGTCTTACCGTTACATCTTTCCCATCGCCGCCGCCGTGGGTCTGGTGGCTGCCTGGATGACGCGACGGCTTCACATACGCGGCGAACGGAGCATGTTGGAGCGTCATGGCCAGCCTTTGCCTGACGGCGATCTTCGTCGCGGGCTCGCCGAGCCATTCAGCCTGACCGCATTGATCTCGCCGGGACATGTACTGGGACAGATGGTGCGTGTGCTCCGGAACGATCGGCGATTCATGCTCTACTGCGTCGCACAGTTCTTCGTGGGCGTGGCGAACCTGATGACGATCTCGATCGTGGCGGTGGCCATCACGCGCGATCTGCCATTCGGCGAAACGTGGGGCTTTTGGGTCAGCACCGCGCTGCTGGTGGCGTTACCGCAGCTCGTCGTCCTGGGGAGCCTGGAACGTTGGGGTCGACTCTTTGATCGCCTGGGCGTGCTCCGTTTTCGTGTCATCAACGTGGCACTCTGGACGGTCTCGATCCTGATGGGCATGTTGGCGACGCTCGCGGCGGTTGGTCTGGACGAGTTGAACCCCATCTATTTCCCCGTGGCTGTGGGGCTGTTTGCATTGCGAGGCGTCTTCTATGGTCTGGGTCGCGCGGGAGGTGCCCTTGCCTGGCACCTCGGCCATCTGCACTTCGCCCGTCCGGAGGAGGCGGAGATCTATATGGGCATCCATGTATCGTTCACCGGGTTTCGCGGTTTGGTCGCTCCACTTGGCGGCATCTGGTTGTGGCAGACCATCGGATGGCCCGTCTGGCTCATCGCCCTGACTTTTTCCCTGGTGAGTTTGGCACTCTACGGGGCGATGGCCCGGCAGGAAGGGCGTACCGGCGAGCCGGATTCCTTGTGACTTGGAGTGATCGACGACTTCCGCTGGATTGAGTGTAAACTACTTAAGGCGCAGGCTTGAAGGTCGCGCGGGGGCACGTTTACCAAGTCGGCGCCGACGACGATTGCGCATTCGCGCAGACTGAAGTCTGCGGCTCAGCGCTGGGTCAATCCGAGTCTTGTAAGACGCCGGCGATATAGACAGCTATGGGTTGCTCGGTGGATTCCAGGAGCGCGGCCCAGCCAACCGCGGCTGTCGATGGATCGAGCGGGACGACCACCAGATCCGCCGACTTGCCGGGCGTGAGAGAACCGGCGCAGTGCTCGAGCCCCAGCGCTCGCGCGCCGCGAAGCGTGCCCATGGCCATGAGTTCGTCGGGCGATACGTCCGGATGCCTGTCGCGCAGGAATCGAAGCTCGTCGAGTACCGAGAGGGATGGGTTGGAAACCAGGCTATCCGTGCCGATGCAGACGTTGACGCCGGCTTGGAGCATGGCGCAAAAACGGTGCGGAACGTGGCCAAACGCGTCATGCGTTCGCGGGCAATAGGCGACGCCGGCGCCGGACTCCGCGAGGGTGGCGATGTCATCATCGGATACGTAGTTGGCATGGGCCACGATCGTCCGCGAGCCGAGCAACCCGGTCGCTCGTGCGAGTTCGATGGGGCTACAGCCGCTGGCGGGAATGGCGTCATCCCACACGCCAAGCTGCTGCAAGTAGGCGGCGAATGGTCCTTCGCGTGATCGGGTGAACGCTTCTTCGGCGGCTGTCTCCGCCAGGTGAATACTGATAGGTGCTTGGAGCTCGCGAGCGGCGGCGGCGCAAATGCGCATGGCTGCCGGCTCCACGGTATAGGGTGCATGCGGCGAGATTCCGATCCGCAGCCTCTCCGTTTGGTGATCGAGCCGCATCGCTTCACGCAGGCGCTGGGCGAGTTTGGCTCGCCGCTTTCCGATGGCGATGACTTCCCCGAACGAAACGCCGCGCATGCCCAACGATGCCAGAAATTCTCGTGTCCATTGCGGCTCGCGGGTGACGTCACCGATCGTCGTGACGCCCGACAACACGGACTGCTTCACGCCAAGACGTACGGATTGGGCAACTTGATCGCGCGTAAGCGGGTTGGCGTGCAGCCGTTCCATCAAGCGCCTTAGCCAATCGGTGAAATCGGGCGAAGGCGGAATGGTCTTGGCCAGCGAACTCAACTCGAGGTGTGTGTGTGCGTTGACGAATCCCGGGCAGATGACCGCGTCGCCATAATCGGTGACGTCGTCGTCATGGAGTTGCGAAGCCGACCCAACGGCGTCGATGCGTCCATCGCGGATGAGCACCGCGCCGTCTTCAATCACCGGTCCGTCAACCGGCAGAACGAATCGGCTCTTGAGCATCATGGCGTGCCCTCAGGGAGTGGTAAGATCCGGCGGGCGCTTTGTGTGATGGTCGGTGGTTTGCTGGTATTGGTGGGCCAGCGCGAGGAGCTTGAGCTCGCCGAAAGCCGGTCCCATCAGTTGCAGGCCGATGGGAAGCCCGGTGGGACTGAAACCACACGGCAGACTCATGGCGCAAATCCCCGCAAGGTTGGCGGAGATCGTGTAGACGTCGGACAGGTACATCGCCAGCGGATCGTCGCACTTTTGGCCGACTCGAAACGCCGGTGTCGGGCTGACGGGGCAGGCAATCACGTCAACCGTGTGGAAGGCAGCCTCGAAGTCGCGCTGGATCAGCGTGCGTACCTTGAGCGCCTTGAGGTAGTAGGAATCGTAATACCCGCTGGAAAGCACGTAGGCGCCGAGCATGAGCCGACGCTTCACCTCGTCGCCGAAACCTTCGCCGCGCGAGGCGGCGTACAGGTCAATCACGTCCTTGGGCGCGGGCGTTCGATAGCCGAAGTGAACACCGTCAAAGCGGGCGAGATTGCTCGACGCTTCCGCCGCGGCGATGATGTAATAACATGCGATGGCGTATCGCATGTGCGGGAAATGGACCGCCACGACCTGGGCGCCGTGGTCGACCATGACATCGACCGCGGCGGCAACGGCATCGCGCACTTCGTCGCCGAGCCCTTCCCCGAAGTACTCGTCGCTGATGCCGATTCGCACACCGTCGAGCGGCTCATTCAGCCCCGCAACATAGTCGGGTACCGGTGTGTCCACACTGGTCGAGTCGCGCCGGTCATAACCCGCGATGACATTCAGCAGCAGTGCCACGTCGCGCGCGTTGCCCGCGATGGGGCCGATCTGATCGAGGCTGCTTCCAAAAGCCACCAGGCCAAACCGTGAGACGCGCCCGTAGGTCGGTTTGAGACCGACGACCCCGCAGAACGAAGCGGGTTGTCGGATGGAGCCTCCGGTATCGCTCCCCAGCGCTGCGGGAACCATCGACGCCGCTACAGCCGCTGCCGATCCGCCGGAGGATCCGCCGGCGACGCAAGACAAATCCCAAGGGTTGAGCGTCGGACCATAAACACTGTTTTCGGTGCTCGAGCCCATGGCGAACTCGTCCAGGTTGGTCTTGCCAACGATGATCGCACCGGCTGACGCCAATCGCTCGATGACGAAAGCGGCGT